>CAYJHG010000033.1:0-9482 GCA_964369535.1 uncultured Desulfovibrionaceae bacterium | reverse complement strand
TTATGCTTGAGCATTTACGTCACTATCCACAAGAAGATATTGTGGTGGTTTCTCCAGATGCCGGCGGTGTGGAAAGAGCGCGCGCTTATGCCAAACGGTTAAATGCAGGTTTGGCCATTGTTGACAAGCGCCGCGACAACCCAAACCAAGCGCAAGCTATGCATGTTATTGGTGATGTAGAAGGGAAAATTGCCATTGTGGTGGACGACATGATCGACACTGCTGGCACTTTATGCTCTGGAGCAGAAGTGCTTATGAAAAATGGTGCCCGTGAAGTTGTGGCTTGTGCTGCCCACGGGGTACTGTCTGGCCCTGCCATAGACAGAATCAATGCTACAGAAGAACTGAGCAAGGTTATTGTGACTGATACCATTCCCTTGCAAGACAAATTAGTGCGCTGTCCTAAATTGCAAATGGCCTCTGTGGCTTCTTTGCTTGGTAAGACCATACATAATATTCACACTGGTTCTTCCGTAAGCGTTCTTTTTGTATAGAATTTTAGCAAGTAAACACATTGCCCCTTGAGGGCGGATGATATTTAAGGAGACGAGCATGTCCACTGAAAAAATTTTGAACGTACAAAAGCGCGACGGCCTAGGCAAAGGCCCCAACCGCCGTCTCCGCGCGGAAAAAATGGTACCTGGTGTGTTTTATTCTGCCAAGGGTGAAAACATTGCTGTGCAAATGCCAGCTCTGCCTTTAGAGAAAATGTATTCCGAAATGGGTCGTACCACCGTATTTTCCCTTGAAATTGAAGATGGCGGCACAAAAAATGTGTATCCCGTTATGATTTGGGACGCACAAAAGCACCCTTACAAAAATGCTTTCACTCATGTGGATTTTTACGGCGTGGATCTTGATACGCCGGTTAAGGTTAATGTGGGCATTGAATTTGTTGGCACTTCTAAGGGTGTAAAGCTTGGCGGCAAAATGGAAACATATCGTGACCGCATCCAGCTTATTGCTAAGCCAGCACAAATGCCCAAAAAGATAACCATTGACGTAAGTGACATGGGTCTTAACGACTCTGTCCGCGCTGCCGACCTTCCCCTACCAGAAGGTGTGAAAGCTTCTTATGACCAAAACTTTGCCATTGTTACCATCATCTCCAAAGTGAAGGACGCTGAAGATGGCGAAGGAGGAGAGCAAGAATAATTTATTCTTGTCCGCTCTCTTACATATATGCATAAACAGCCGATCTCAACAGGGGTCGGCTGTTTTTGTAGCAAGGTAACTTTGAAAATTCCAACTTATTCTGCAGATACATATTTATGGAAAAAACCTTATTCCACCAAGTGCGCATTCCATCTCAAGGGAAACATATACATTTAAGCGTATTGCACGCACACCCGCAAGCCACCACCGTGTTATTTTATCCGGGAACCATGGCCTCACCCTATATGTATCCAACCCTTATGCATTCACTACACACCATGGGGCTGAATGTTGTTGGTATACACCTTATGGGACACGGCCTAAGCGAAAAAAACAAAAGCGCTTTTACAGTGCATGACCTTTTACAAAACGGGCTCCATGCCGAAAATTTTGCACGCCATACCTTCAAAGGCCCACTGGTAGTGGCAGGGCATAGCCAAGGTGGTATTTTGACTCTGGCTCACTGCATTGACAATAACTCCATTGCCGCAGCATTTCCCATGTGCACACTTTTACCGCACACTGAAAATGCCGGCAGTGTCACTCGCTTTACCAAGATATTACAGCACAAAGAATTGCTCTTAAAAATAGTTGGAGCTGCGGCAAGCATTGTCCCAAGCTTACCCACCTCATTTCTGGCCTACCTTGAACTAAAGCGCATTTTGGACAATTCCTATAGGGTATATGCCCCAAGAAAACACTGCCGCAACACGTATCCCTTGCGCTTTATTCATAGTTTATTCAGCTTGAATTTAGAAAAAGCTACCAAGAAGGGGCACATACATTGCCCTGTTTTCTTGCTTACAGCCAAGGACGACACACTTTTTCCCTTAAGCCTTATGCAAGAAACTTTTGAGCTCATTGCGGCACCTTATAAAAAACTCATCTGTATACCGGGTGGCGGACATCTTTTTGCTGTAAGCAAGCTCTACGCGCAATATACAGCCGCTCATGTAGCCGCACATTGTGCAAGTCTTGGCTTGCCACTGTATTTAAAAAGAACTGATAATTAAAGGATTTTCAAATGGAATATCGTGGTATTTTTGTGGGGCTTGGTAATCCTGGTAGGCAATACGAAAACACGCGTCATAACCTTGGTTTTGCCATGCTTGAATACATCTTATCAGAAGCAGAACGTCATGGCCGCGTGGAAAGCATGTCCGGAAATAAATTTTTTTGCGAACTTTGGCGCTGCACCTTAGGCGAAGAAAAAGGTTGGTGGCTTGCAGCAAAACCACTAACATTTATGAATCTTAGCGGAAAAAGTGTGCAGCCACTATTAGCTTGGCACAAATTAAAAGCCTCTAACCTTATTGTGCTGCACGACGAATTGGACATAGCTCCGGGTTTTTTGCGCTTTAAAACTGGTGGCGGCAATGCCGGACACAATGGTCTAAAGTCCATTACAGAAAGCTTGGGCACACCGGATTTTCACCGTTTAAGACTTGGCATTGGCCGCCCCCCCCGTGCCGAAACCGGCGGCGATGTTTCCAGTTGGGTTTTAAGTAAAGCACAAGCCCCTGAACAAGAAGCTATGCAAAATTCTTTGCCTTATGCTTTTAAAACTTTGGAAATTTTTGCCAAAGAAGGAACAAAGACTGCAGCAACTCACGCACTAAACCTTAAATAACGCTATTACAACACCTTATACACAAACTCACTCCACAAAAAAATTTATTTTTTTTGTATTTTAAAATATTTTTTATTTTTTTTATTTAGCTATCATGCTTATTTTAAACGCTTTATAAACTTAAAATTCTTTAGACTTTTTCACAAAAAAACATAACTATCGCATATTACATTAAAATAAATTTAGCACAATTCCGTAGTAAAAAACTAGACAATAAAAAATGAGTGCTTACTTATATAATATCTTTAACGTGATAATCATCAATTCTTTCCTTTTAAAAAGTTGAGGTGCGCCGTGTTCCAAGCTAATGAGCTTGTGGTTTATCCTGCGCAGGGTGTGGGTAAAATAGAACGTATTGACCATCAAGAAGTGGGTGGTTCAAATTGCGAATTCTATATTGTCCGTATTATTTCCAACAACATAACCTTAATGGTTCCCGTGAAGAATGCGCAAAATGTAGGCCTTAGACCTTTAAGTGACAATGGGAAAGCCCAAGAAATCCTCCAATTGTTGTGTAACAAAGAACATACTCGCGTCCACACAGGGCAAAATTGGAACAGGCGCTACAGAGAATACACTGAAAAATTAAAAAGTGTAAACTTGGTAGAAGTGGCCAAGGTTGTGCGCGAATTATTGCTCATAGGCAAAAATAAAGAACTTTCTTTTGGTGAACGCAGATTGCTTGAACAGGCCATGCAACTCATTACGGGCGAACTTGCTGAAATTTTAAAGAAAGATGAGCAAGTCTTGCGCGATGATATTTTGGCAAATTATCCACATCAAGTTACCAAGAACTAATTTCACTTTTACAACTGATTTTTTGCTTGCCATACTTTGTGGTTTGCGTTAATTGTATTTCGCTTCGATTATCTTCTTGTCCCCACACATATTGTAGACAAGCCTTGTGTTGCGCACTTTTTTTGTGCGTATAACTCTCTGAGCAATAAAAATCAAAAAATTGGAATCTTATGCGTAAAAAGAAAGCTGAACCCGAAATTACAGCGGAAAGTTTCTTAAGTCTTACAGAACTTAAGACTAGAAGCATGCACGACCTTATGGATCTGGCTGAACAATATGGCCTTGAAAATGCCAGCTCCATGCGTAAGCAAGAGCTCATTTTCGCTTTATTACAGTCGTGTTCTTCACAAAATGGAGCTATTTATGGCGATGGCGTGTTAGAAATTCTGCCCGACGGCTTTGGCTTTTTGCGCTCGCCCTTGTGTAGTTATATGCCAGGCCCTGACGACATATATGTTTCCCCCTCGCAAATACGGCGATTTTCTTTACGAAAAGGGGATATTGTTTCAGGGCAAATACGGCCACCCAAGGAAGCAGAACGCTATTTTGCTCTACTAAAAGTTACCGAAATAGGCTTTGAACCCCCTGAATACGCTAAAAATCTTGTCCTTTTTGATAACCTAACCCCCATATATCCCGACTCCCAACTTGTGATGGAAAATGGAGAAAAAAACCTCTCCAACCGTGTTATTGACATCATGTCACCCATTGGTCTTGGGCAACGCGGACTCATCGTAGCTCCACCCCGCACAGGGAAAACCATACTCTTACAATCCTTAGCCAATGCCATCAATGCCAACTTTCCCGATGTATACCTCATAGTATTGCTTATAGACGAACGCCCCGAAGAAGTTACAGACATGGAAAGAACGGTAAAGCAAGCCGAGGTTGTGAGCTCAACCTTTGATGAACCCCCACAGCGCCATGTGCAAGTATGTGAAATGGTACTTGAAAAAGCAAAACGCCTTGTGGAACGCAAACGCGATGTGGTGATTTTGCTAGACTCCATCACCCGCCTTGGTCGAGCCTATAATGCTGTAACACCGCCTTCCGGGCGCGTCCTTTCTGGCGGCCTTGACGCCAATGCCTTGCAACGCCCAAAACGCTTCTTTGGTGCTGCACGAAATGTGGAAGAAGGCGGCAGTTTGACCATTATCGCCTCTGCCCTCATTGAAACAGGTTCACGCATGGACGAAGTTATTTTTGAAGAATTTAAGGGTACTGGCAATATGGAAATCTACTTAGATCGACATTTGTCCGACAAGCGTGTATTCCCAGCCATAGACATTAACCGCACAGGCACACGCAAAGAAGACCTATTGCTCAGCGAAGAAGTGCTGAACAGAGTTTGGATTTTGCGCAAAATATTAGCCCCCATGTCTTCCATCGACAGCATGGAATTCTTGTTGGATAAAATGCGTCCCACCAAGAGCAATAAAGACTTTATGAACGCCATGGGTAAATAATACAAAAGGATGGATAAAACCGCCCTTTCAATTTGAAAACAAACCCCTTTCTGGGAGTTTGCACCACCTAAAACAGTAAAGCTGTTTTGGTGGAAAGACATGAAAATCAACACCTTAGTGACAAAGCAAAGCTATGCCTATTCTTGATTTTTAGTCGCATTGGCTATCATCAACACTCCAAAAGACTCCGCACAATGAATTGTGCTGGAGTCTTAGTTTGATGACAAACCCCCTTCTGGGAGTTTGCGCCACCTAAGACAGTAAAACTGTCTTGGTGGAAAGGCACGAAAATCAGTCATTTAACGGGCAAGCAAAGCTCGCCCTATTCCTGATTTATCGGTTCGTGCTGACTTTGTCAGCACTCTGAGACTCCAGCACAATGAATTGTGCTGGAGTCTTATTTTTTCAATTTCGCCATCTTCCTGAACGTACAATTAACAAGATTACTAACTGCCTCTGTTTCTTGAGTAGTTTGCCCAAATAACTTCCAAAAATTTAAATTTTTTTTCACTCTTAATGTTTTCTTAATATTTGCATGTTTTTCTGCACTAAAGGAAGGATGAAGGAATTTTTAACCCTTAGTTGACATAGGAGTTACTATGAAAAATTTGTGTAAAAAATAAATCTCATTTTTAAATTCTTGACAAAAAAACTCGACAAGCTTATAATGAAAATCGTTATCAAAATTGCTTTTTAGGATATAACAATTTTACTTAGTAATAATTTAGCTATAACATGTTGATTAAGGTATAGAAAATGCATCAATCCACTAACACAGAAGATAATAAAGCAAAGCTAACACAACATATAGCTGATGAATCATCTAAGCTCAAAGAAGACACTACAGATGCTAACTATGACAAAATCATACCAGAATTTTTGCCAGAGATTTTTATTGCCACTGACGATATGGGCGGTGGTGTAAAGGTTATCTATGCAAAAACATTAAAAAGAATTTCTGCTATAATCCTTACAACTTCCGTACTTATTCTGTCCCTTATCTGGATTTTCATAGATTATTTTGACCATAACATGGAATTTACAGCACCCCTCATCTTGTTGTGCTTACCTGCAATAGCTTCCCTTACTTGGCTCATTAACAGAAGCCGCAACCCTGACATTTCTCAAATGGCTATGGGTTGCAGTTTAACTCTATTTTTTGGCTATCTATTAATTTGCTTGGGTACAGACGATGGCAGTGCCATACTTTGGATAAGCATTTTCCCCATGGGCATAGTTTTAGGTCTTGGCTTGCGTTATAGCGTCTATGCCTTTGTATTACTATATTTATTTATGTTGTTACTTTTTAAAACTACCTTTGGCTCCATTATGGCTGTGCCGCTAAGTGAGGGCATGGAAATGAGATTGCTTATTATATGCTTAGGGAGTTTTTGCTTTGCTTGGGCGCTTGAATTTACCCGCAACAAAACCAATCAAGCCCTACTTGCTGTTGCCTATAGGACTGAACAAAGTTCATTTACAGATGCTTTAACCGGACTTGGCAATAGACGTGATTTTGACCGCTTTCTTGCATGGACTCTTGAAATGGTTAAACGTAGCAATAAACCTTTTGCCCTTGCTGTCATTGATATCGACCACTTTAAAAAAATTAATGATACTTACGGCCACGCTGCTGGGGATGAAGTTCTAAAACTTGTTGCAACAGAAGTTGAACATCAAATTCGTTCGGCTGACCGCCTTTTCCGCTGGGGGGGCGAAGAATTTGCCCTCATTATGCCCACAACGGATATGGACAAAGCCCTGCATGTTGCCGAGCGTGTGCGCAAGCATATAGAACATACCCCCATTATTTTGGATGAAGTGAACATTAGAATAACTGTAAGTTTAGGGATTTATGCAGGAACAGAACACACAAATCCAGGCCACCCCATGCACATTGCCGATGCATGCTTATACAAAGCAAAAAATACTGGTAGGAATAAAGTTGTGGGCGAAAATGAATCATTAATAAACTCTGCATAAAAAAACTAAAAATATAAGGATCTGAATATATTATTTAATTGGAGCTTTCAATCATGGCTAACAATCTCATTGCCCTTACTGGGCAACCCAATTGTGGTAAATCCACTCTATTCAATATGCTTACCGGAGCACGCCAATATGTAGCCAATTACCCCGGCGTAACAGTTGAAAAAAACGGCGGATCCTGCACAATTAATGGCCAAAGGGTTTCTATAGTTGACCTACCGGGAACATATGCTTTTACGTCCTATTCACCAGAAGAAAAGGCTGCACGCGATTTTATATTAAATGATCAGCCAGATGTTGTGGTTTGTGTTGTTGATGCCTCAAGCCTTAGCAAGGGTCTTTATTTTGTGCTGCAACTTTTAGAAATGGGTCGCCCTGTCATTTTAGCACTCAATATGATGGATATAGCCAATAGACGGGGCATACGCATTGATATAGATAAACTTTCCGAAAAATTAGGCATACCCGTTGTACCTATTCAAGCTACGAGTTCAAAGTCTGAAGGCAAAACTAAATTGCTGGAACTTCTTAACGAATATATTCAAAACCCACCGCAATTAAAAGAATTTTCATTGGACTATGGCAAGCTTGAAAAACATATTGACCAACTATCCAATCACATTGAAGAAGTGGCAAAGGATAGGGGTTACCCTAAACGCTGGCTAACACTTAAAATATTTGAAGAAGATGGCGCTGTAATTGATTATATACGCTCCACAGGAAGCTGCTATAGAAATATTGGAGAAACCATCGAAAGCCAAAGAATACAGGTTGCCCATGATTTACCTGTATCATTACCAGCATTTATGGCTGCTAAACGCCATGAAGTTGCTCGTGAGATAAGTGATGCTGTTCTACACATTGAAAAAATAGACGGTGAAGAATACCAAACATTTACAGAAAAAGCTGATAAATTTGTCTGCCATCGTTTTCTAGGACCCATCTTCTTGGTGGCCGTGCTTTTTGTTTTTTACCATATTTCCGTTACTTATGGTAATGTTCTTGCGGCTAAGGTATGGCCCATATGGGGTAGCATTGAAACCTTTATAAACTCTATCTTGCCGCATCAAGGCTTTTTGGATGACCCTATTTTACGCGCACTTGTTGAGTGGGTTGTTAAAAGTATTACGGCAGTATTAAACTATATACCCATATTTTTACTGATGTTTTCCTTTATCTCAATACTTGAAGATAGCGGATACCTCGCGCGCATTGCCTTTATTCTTGATAAAATATTTCACACCTACGGCTTGCACGGGCAATCAACCTTGCCCCTAATTCTTGGCGGCGTGTATGTTGGCGGCTGCGCCATCCCCGGAGTTGTTGCCACAAAGGCCATACCAGACGAAAGAGCTAGATTTACAACCATTTTAATCGTTCCCATGATGAATTGCCTTGCCAAAGTGCCTTTGTACTTATTGCTTGTGAGTGGATTTTTTGCCGCCGAAGCAGGTAGCACCATGTTCTTTATGGGCACAATTACCTTGCTTATGGCTTTAATTGTTGCCAAAATATTGAATTTAACCCTACTAAAGGGACGACCATCAGCCCCCTATATCGTTGAACTGCCTGCCTATCATATGCCCATTTTGCGCCACGTTATACATAAAACATTATTAAGAGTTTGGGTTTTTATCAAAAAGATTTTGACCATAGTCATGGCAGTTTCCACAGTGGTTTTTGCACTTGTATCCTTCCCCAATCTTGATGATAAGCGCTTAAATCACTATGCCATGGAACAACAAAAACTTGAAAATACATTTATGGAAGCCATAGCAAAATCAGAATTTGCAAATAATTTTACCACGGCTGACATTTTACCACTTATACGCTATCAAGAAGATTTACGAGAACAAAAACAAGGCCTTAACCAAGATGAGGCCACAAAACTTAATGACGCAGCCATGCAAAAAGACCCCATTTATGCATCCATTGTCCTACGCAAAGGAAAGGATGGTAAAAAACTAGCCTCAGCCTTGCGCGCCCTTGATGGCAAAAGAAAAACTTTAAGACGTGAAATGCGTCAAGAACGTTTTGAACATAGCTATCTTGGCAGAATTGGTAAGGTGCTAGAGCCGGTAACAGCAGGCGCTGGCTTTGACTGGCGCATGAATATCGCATTACTTTCTGCCCTTGCCGCCAAAGAAAATAGCGCTGCTACCTTGGGTGCTTTGTATGGCTTTGAAGGCGGAAAACCTGGTGATAACTTTAAGCAATATGGATTCACTCCGCTGCATGCTTTAGCTTTGATGTTGTTTATGTCTTTATATCCTCCATGCTTACCAGCATCCATGATGGTGCGTGAGCAAACAGGATCCACCAACTTGATGATATTTTCCATAGTATTTCAAATGACTATCGGCTTGATTGTGGCTACACTTATCTTTAGTGGAGGCACCATGTTTAACCTAACTGGCGTTCAAACCATGTGGACTTTCTACGCC
>CAYJHG010000032.1:0-9688 GCA_964369535.1 uncultured Desulfovibrionaceae bacterium | reverse complement strand
GCTGGAACTTGCTTCCAGCGTAGACGACGCTTGCGATAGCTTGTGTGCTACAGGATGTAGCACCAAGCGTTATGCGGTCAGTTGAAAAAGGGCAATCTACTGCGTCAAAACAAAAAAACAGACCGCTAATTGCTCACACCAGCAATGCAGCCTCGTTGTAGTAATATTTGCACGAGCTCTGTTACCGGTAAACCTACCACATTTGTCCAAGAGCCCTCGATATGCGAAACTAAAAAAGCTCCTTGGCCTTGAATGGCATAAGCGCCTGCTTTGTCCATTGGTTCGCCGGAGCGGGCGTAATTGTTGAGAATATCCTTACTAAAATCGTGAAAATGCACAGTGGTGCTTATGTGGAAAAGTTCTTCTCTATTTTCCACATCTTGCATATCATATTCAATATCTTGTGGCTTTTTTTGCAGTTCATCCACGAAATTATATGCAATGTCTATTGGGTAAACAATGCTTACAGCGCTGATCACTTGGTGGCTTTGTCCGGCAAGGCGCAAGAGCATGGCAAGGGCATGGTCTTCGTCTATGGGCTTTCCCAAAATGTCTTGCCCAAGCGCCACTACCGTGTCTGCGGCAATGACCACATTTTCTTGATGGCGCTTGGCCACAAAGTGAGCTTTGGCTGAAGCTGCGCGCAGGGCATATGCTATTGGATTTTCATTCAATATGGGTGTTGGCTCAACACCGTGGGGGCATACAGTGGTGTAGCCAAAACCAAGTTCTTGCAAAAAACGTTGCCGTCGCGGTGAAGCTGAAGCTAAGGTAATGTTGCGTTTGCTATAAAAAAGCGCTTGCATATTATAAATGTACCACGTCGTCTTCAGGATTTTTTAATGGTGGCGGCGGAGCCGGAGCTTCGTCAGGAGAAGGTAGAACTTTTTGTTCATCGGGAGCTTTTTCTTGTGGTGTTGCTATGTGTTTTTGCAATGCACTTTGGGCGTGATATGCGGCATCTGCTTCGAGTCTGGCTTGTCCAACCACTTTCCAAACGCCTTGGATTTTAGCAAGAGCAAGCCAAGATGTTATGCCGGATGGGGTGGTTACCGGGGCTACGGCCATATCTTTGGTGATTTCTTTTACCTTGGCATTGCGTAAGGAGTCTGGCACCCAAGGGCAGCCGGGGCGAGCGGAGTGTTGGCAGGCAATAATAAGTTCGCCACTGCTCACTCCATATTGAAAGCGTCGAGTTTCTTCTTTTTGAGTTTGGGCAACACTGCCAAAAATATTCCCTAAGCCGCCAATGCCAAATAGTTTTCCCATTTCTTCAAATCTTTTTAAGGCGGGATTGGCTTTGGTGGAATTGTTCATCAAGGCTTGGGCATAACTTGGCATATCTATTTGTGATAAAAAGCCATGTGCGTCTCTATTTTTGAGGGCTTCGGCCATTTCCACAAGAGGTTTTTCGGCTTCGCTCGGCATGCAAGCGCTTAAGCTCAGGCTGAGCAAGGCAAAACAAGAATATATCAAAAGTAGTTTTTTCATGCAAAGGAGTGTAGCACGGAATAAAATATAATGGAAGTGCCGTTATGGTTACCGAAAGGGGGCAATGCTTTACAAGTAAGCTCATAGTATTATTGCTCTGCTGCGCGATTAGTCCGTGTCATTGCATAAAGCTTGCCCGTACGTTCTATGGACAGGTGGTTGAAAAAGGGTAAGATACAAGGAAGACAAAATAGATTGCCCTTTTTCAACTGACCGCATAACGCTTGGTCGTGCGTCCTGCGGACAGAGAGCCCTTCCTTAACCCGCCGGGAGGCTCGAGCGGTAGCGAGCTATTGAGTGAGCAAGGCGGGCACGAGTCACTTGTTTACTCGTGCATCTCATCCGCCGCCGCGAATGGATACAGTTCTTTTTCAACCACTTGCTAGAAAGCCCAAAGTTGGGTGAGTACAGCACAAATTCCTGTAGCTATGATAGTTAAAATAAAGGCATAGCCCATGACACTGTTGGCAGCTTCTGGTTTATCCATAGAGGCTGCTGCCGACAAAAGTTTTGATGGGGATATGGCACCGGCAAGCCCCCCTCCAACACCATTGGACGCCACCAAGGTGAGGGTTGAAGCTTGCATGGATTCAGCCGCCGCCACTTGTAGTTTTGTGAGCATGGCCGCAGAAGATGAAGCTGAGCCACCAATAAAACCGGCAATAAGTCCAAGGAATGGGGTGGCTGCAGGGTAGGCTGTGCCAAAAATGGCTGTGGCTTGATGGGCCAAGGTCAATATCATATTGCTTTGCTCAAAGATTTGCCATTGGGCATTTTTGCCTGAGTGATTCATAACATAGGCTATGGCAAAAAAGACTGCTGTGGCCGCAAAGGGCCCCCAAGCGCGTTTTGCACCCTTAGTAAAAATGGGAATGATTTGTTCTTTAGGAACGCGTAAAAGGGGCAAGCAGCAAACTGTGCTTAGCAAAACCCAAAAATACGCTTGCCAAAGAACGCGCAGCCTTTCTGGACTACCGGGAATAATTTCTATGGGCATAGACCATGTGGTAAAGACCATTTTGAAAAAAGGTAGGGTTGGGCTATTCATAATAAGAGAAAATACAAGCAGTACAATCCAAGGTGAAGCCGCGCGCCAAAGTGTAAATTTTTGCATGGATTGTAGGTCTTTTTCGGTGAGATGGCTTTGGTCTTGAACCTTGCCGCCTGTAAGCTTAACAAAAGCAAGTAATGTTGCAACAACAGCTATGCCTGCAAAAAGAGCGGTCACGGTGACAAGCCCCATTTTAGCTAAAGCCATGGCGGCAAAGCCTGAACTTAAACCTGCAAGCAAAGCCGGCCAAAAACCTTTGAGCATAAGTTTGAAGCCGCCTGCCACATGCAAGCATAAGAAGGCTATGCAGGTGGAAAGCACAGGCATAAAAGAGGCCAAGGCTATGCCAGATTCTGTAAGGTCGGCTCCGGCAAATGTGGCCATGATAACGGCTGGTATGCCCAAAAGAGCATACATGCAAAAGGCAAGATAACCAAGGCAAGGCAATAAAATGGCCGTGGATACAGAATAACCGAGTGCCAGTAATATGGGCGGAAAAATGGCCATGGCTGCGGCGCCAAGTCCTGTGAGTAAGGTGCCAATGCCCACATTAATAAGTAATACTTGCACAGCTTTGTGCTCGGGGGTTAAACTTTTTACCGTGGCTATAACACGACTCAAGGCGCCACTTTCAGCCATAACGGTTACTTGTATGATGCTTGTTGCAAGCACAAGCCCTACGGGCAAGGAACCCACAAAGCCGCTGAGTATGATTTGAGGCAGAATTTGCAAAGCTGTGTCAAAAAAGAAAATGGCAATGCACAAAGTATAGGCAAGGCCTATAAGGCCGGCAATGTCTGCAGAGAGTTTACAAAAAATGAGCAAAATTAAAACAAGTAACAGAGGGCTTAAAGCCAAGAGTGAAGATATAATCATGGTACAACTTTATTGTTTAAGGATTAAAAATATACATTAAACTTTGAAATCTAAAGACCGATGCATAAGCCTGCAAGGGGCTTCAAAATATGAACGGTTGAATTTGTCAAAAAAAAAGCGTAAAGGCAAGTGATAAATTGCGGCATTAAAAGCAATTTTGCATATTTTATGCGTGAATATTGCCAATAAGTCAAAGGAAATATTATGGAAATTATACTGTTTTTAATAGATTTTATTCTCAACATTGATAAACATCTTTTTGCGTTGGTGGAGCAATATGGCTTATGGGTATATGCCATACTCTTTCTTATAGTTTTTTGTGAAACGGGTCTTGTAGTCACGCCATTTTTGCCTGGTGATTCTTTATTGTTTGCCACCGGTGTTGTGGCAGGTGCCGGACTTTTGGGCTATGTGGAGGCCATGGGTGTGCTTCTTGCCGCTGGTATTATAGGAGATGCGGTAAACTATAATATTGGGCGCTATGTAGGGCCGGCTGTATTTAAGAAGGAAACGCGTTTTATTAAAAAAGCACACTTGCTTAAAGCTCAAGAATTTTATGAAAAACACGGTGGTAAAGCCATAATTTTGGCACGTTTTATCCCCATAGTGCGTACATTTGCGCCTTTTGTGGCCGGCATTGCACGCATGCAGCCTTCAGCCTTTTTGTTCTACAATATTACCGGCTGCATTATTTGGGTGGGATCTCTTGTCAGTGTGGGTTATTTTCTTGGCAATACGCCTTTTGCGCGCGAAAATTTTAGCCTTATAATTTATGCTATTATTGTTATTTCTGTACTGCCCATTGTTGTAGAAATGGTGAAAGCTTGGCTACAAAAATCTAAAAAATAACCTGATAAGCTTTGCTTACCAGAGTGCTGACTTTCGTTAGTACGATTGATAAATCAGGAATAGGGCGAGCCTTGCTTACCTATGAAGTGACAGACTTTTGTGTCCTCACTGCCTTGACTGTCAAGATTACTTTGCTGTCTTTTGCGGTACAAAGACTTTAGAAGAGGGCATCAAGTAGAGCTTAAAAAAAGTAATCTAACGAAACAGATTATTTTTTGACGCCCATTAGCTTGGGGGTTCGCAAAGCCAACGGTGTAAGGTAATAATAAGACTTTTTGGGTCAATGGGTTTTGTCAAATAGTCATTAAGTCCCATTTCTATACCTTTTTCTTTATCTTCTTTCATGGCATTGGCGGTTACGGCAATGATGGGTAGCTCTGTGGGGCTATGTGTTTTTCGTATGATACCAGTGGCTTGAATGCCGTCCATTACGGGCATTTGCATATCCATCAATACTAGATCAAAATTTTCGGTTGCAACTTTGTCCACGGCAATTTTTCCATTGTCGGCAAGGGTAATATGGGCATGAGTTTTTTGGAGCAATTCTTCCATAATGAGCTGATTTATCATATTATCTTCTACGACTAAAATACGTTTGCCGCTTAAATCCAAGTATCCATCATCATGCTCTTCACCTGGTTGCACCTTTAAGGCTTCAGCAGGTTGCAAGAAGAGTTGTATGGTAAATGTTGTACCCACTCCCGGTGTGCTTTTTACAATAAGTTCACCCTGCATAAGTTCTATGAGGTGTTTGCTAATGGCAAGGCCAAGACCTGTGCCTCCAAAGCGTCTGGTAATGGACGCGTCGGCTTGCGCAAAGGGTTTAAAGAGTTGTTCGCCTTGTTCTTTAGAAAATCCAATGCCTGTGTCTTGTACTGTAATGCAAAAGGCTGTGGTGCCTTCGGGGGCAACCTTGTTTTCAGAGCAAGATTCTTCATTGGAAAATGTTACTGAAATACCACCTTGTTCTGTAAATTTAATGGCATTGCTCACAAGGTTATTAAGAATTTGCCCAAGACGCACAGGGTCACCCATATAGAGAGTGTTCATGTTGGGGGCAATGTTGACCTGTAGTGTGAGATTTTTATTGGCGGCACTGTCATTGTAAATGGTAAGCACTTGGTCACCAAGGTCGCGCAAGTCAAAATGTACATGCTCAAGCTCTAGCATGCCCGCTTCGATTTTTGAAGTATCAAGTACATTGTTGATAATGCCCAGCAAGTTTTTGCCGGCTACTTCAATTTTAACCACATAGTCTTGTTTTTTTTGTTCGTTTTCTTTGCTTGTGAGGAAAAGGTGAGCCAAACCAATGACGGCATTGAGAGGCGTGCGTATTTCGTGGCTCATATTGGCCAAAAATTCACTTTTCATGCGATTGGAGTCATCAGCTCTTTGCACCATATTGCGCATGGAGTGTACCATAACTTGCAAGGCATTATACAGCACACCCAGTTCATCGCTACGGTTAAATTGGCTAAGGTCTTTAATTTCTTTTGCATGTGTGGAGTTTCTCTTTTTCCCCACAATAGTGTACCCAATTTTTTGGAAGAAAGACGCAATTTTTTCTGTATATGTTTTTTGGGTAAGGCCAAGGTTTAAATCTTTATCCAAAACCCCTTTAGAAACTTGTTCGGCGTATTGTACGGCTTTTAGCAAGGCGTCCACAATATTTTTTACATAGAAGTAAATAATAAGAGCAAGTGCTAAAAGAACAAGCACAGTAATGCCCATGGAATTATTGCGTATGGTCTTACCTGGTGCTGCCATTTCGTTGATGTCATGCACAGCCACTGCAATCCAATCAGCTTCTGGTAGCACATCATAATAGGCTATTTTTTCTCGGCCATCTTCGTCAATAAAGGTAATATTACCTTTGCTGGTAGTTAATATATCAATACCCCATTCAAAATCGTATAATTTTTTGTTCAGCACTTTTGAATTGTCTTTATGTATAAAAACAGTTCCGTATTTATCTGCCACGAAAAGATAGCCCATGTCGCCAAGCAACATGCGTGCACTCATGGTATCTGTGAGCTTGGAAACGTTAAAAACAACGCCAATAATGTCTGTGCTTTCAATGTCATAGACAGGAGAAGCCACAGCATATACCACCATATCTTTGTATTTATAGGGGGCGCCTATGGCAACTTTGCCTTGCATGGCTTCTTTGTAAAATGTTTCGTTTTGAAAGCTTTTGCCAATGAATTCTGTTTCGGTATGGTCTAAGGCTATGCCGTTTGTGTCTAAAACACCAATCATAACATAGTAATAGGTGTTTGTCATGTTGACAATGCGGCTACGAGTGTCGGGTGCGTATTGGTTTTTTAAGATGGAATTGCCAGAGAGATAGGGTTGTAAAATACCGGTTTGGGCTAGAGAGATGGCATTTAAAATGTTGAAATCAAGGCCAGCTTTTAATTCTACCAAGGCATTAGCCGTGGCCATTCTTTGTAAATTTGTACTCGTCTTTCTAAAGGTGTCCATACTCATTTCATACGTGTATACAGTAGAAATGGTCATGCCTAAAGCGGCGGCTATGAGTACCGGTAATAAAATCTTAGATAAAATTTTCAAATTTATCTCCTAAGGCACCAAAAACTTAATTCAGCGAGGTTTACTTTTGTACAATATTTTAGAACGTTGAGATATTTGAGTAAACCGTAGTGATAACGTGCATATAGTTTGTGCAATAAGACAAGTAATCTGGAGATAATAGTTACCAATATCTATTAACAGCTCTTAAGCTTCACCAATAACATATGCAAGCATCAAAGGCAATAAAAAAATTGTATAAAAAACTGTGTTCAATAATTGTTTGCTTTACAAAAAAATGTATTTCGCGTATTATACAAAGTAATAATTAATTTTAGAGGTGAAAATGCAACAAAAACAACAACGTAGCTTTAGTCTTTATGTATGTATATTAGTATGTGCTTTTTATATACTGAGTCCTTTTGCAGGGCATGCCAAAGTGGCAAGCAAACAACACAGCCTTGTGGGTAAGGCCTCTTGGTATGGCGGTAAATTTCATGGTCGTCTTACAGCCAGCGGCACCGTGTATGACATGCATATGTCTACAGCTGCACACAAAACTTTGCCCTTTGGCACGGTGGTTGAAGTTATAGCTGCCGACAACTCTGCCAAAACAGTGGTTTGTATCACTGACCGTGGCCCGTATATTCGTGGAAGGGTCATTGATTTATCAAGAGCTGCTGCCAATGAGCTTGGCGTGGGTTCTCGCGGTGTTGTGCCCGTAAAGCTGAGAGTGGTAACAGATATGCACGGCATTACCATAAATGCCGATGAAGCTTTTTTTGTGCAAATACAAAATAAGCACAGCAAGAAATATGAAAACATCGGTCCCTATAATCAATTTGCTGACGCAACGGTCATGCGTGATGTCTTGATGGGTGCACACCCCGACGCTTCTATTGTTGTGGATAAAATCAACGCAAACTCTTAATAAAATTATGAGTCCTCCTTGCATATGTAGGCAAGGAGGACTTTTTTTTACCTCATCCTTTCTTGTCCAAATTTTGACAATATCTTAAATCCCCTGTGTTTTTCTTTGGATAACATGCCGTAAATTTAATATAAAATATGCATTGGCATTGATTTTGCTCTATTTCTGTAGAGAAATGTTATTTGCTATTTCATTTCTAACAGCCTGATGAAAGGTCGATAAAGACTAATTTTTTTGGTTATTACTGAAATATTAATTTTGGACAGGCTGTTCAAAAAGTGCATGATGCAAAAAGTAATCTAACAATACAGATGGCACTTTTCGAGCAGCTTGTTAAAGAGTTTGAGGAGCATGTTATGTCCATATTCAGCCCAACACCCATAGCTTATAGCAGCGAAGGAAATAGTTTACGCAAACCCATTCAAGGGCGAGAGCAGATGTCACAAGGTATGACCAAGGCCTCTCCTTTTGCGCAAGTTTTTGCTAAGCAGCAAGCGCCACAACAAACATTTATGCAGGATGTTATGAAAGCTGCCACCGAGCAGGGTAAAAAGCATGCCGGAAGCCAAGCTACTTTGCATTCGCCTTATACACTGAAGGAAAAGGCTGCTCAGGCTGGCATTGTGGCGCAAGTGCAAATGGACAATAAACGCATGCAAGCCCTTGAACAGATGGGGCAAAATATGTCTTCTGGCGGACATGGGCTTTTGGATATGGCGCGTAATGATGTGACCATGCGTAATATGCGCTCAGCCATAGGCAGTTTTAATTTACGCGCCCCTGTCATGCCCATGGCCGATTCCATCAAAGCCAGCGCTTTGCAGTCAGCGCAACGCAATATGCGCATGCAAGACCAGCCAGAAAAAAGCATGAAAGATGTGGTGAATACATCCATAGAAAAGGCAGCGGTGAATATGCCGGAAATAGGTAAACTTTCGGCACAATTTGAATCGGGTTCCAAGGGCATTGCGGCCATTGGTTATGACCGTACCGGCGGCACATCTTATGGTAAATATCAAATAGCTTCGCGCGTGGGCAGCATGGACAGATTTTTGAACTTTTTAGATACAGAAGCGCCAGAAATGGCCAAAACTTTACGCGATGCCGGCCCTGCCAATACGGGCAGTCGCAAAGGTGGCATGCCCAATGCTTGGCGTGAAATTGCCGAGGAACAACCAGAACGCTTTGAGGCTTTGCAAGAAAAATTTATTTATGACAGCCACTATGTGCCGGCTCTCAGCGCTATTAACAAAGGGTCTTCACTTTCTGAACAAGGCATTTCGTCTGTCATGCGTGAAGTATTATGGAGCACGGCTGTGCAACACGGTCCTGCCGGAGCAGCGCGCATATTTAACCGTGCCTTAAATTCTGTGGGTGATGAAAACATGAAGAACTTTGATGAAAAGCTCATAAAATCTGTGTATGCGCAACGTGCCGAACAATTTGGTTCATCAACTCCTGCTGTACAAAGTGCCGTGCGCAACAGAATGCAGCAAGAAAAGAATTTGGCATTGGCCATGCTTAAAACAGGTTCAGAACAAGCTTAACAAGCGGTTAACACATGAATATTTTACTCATTAACCTCACCCGCTTTGGCGACCTTTTGCAAATGCAGCCGGTAATTTTAGGCTTGCAAGCACAAGGGCACAAAGTGGGTTTGGTGTGCTTAGAAAATTTTGCCGGTGCAACAGTTCTTTTGCGAGGTCTAGATTTTGTGCTGCCCCTAGCTGGCGGTAGTATTTTGCGGCATATGGGTGAAAATTGGTTAGAAGCTTTGGCCATAACCGAAACCATGGCAAAGCACATAGAAGAGCACTTTCCTGTGGATTATATTATAAATACCACAGCTATTTTAGGGGCGCGTCTTTTGGCGCGGCGCTTTGCTTTGGAAGCTCGCGCAAGGCTTGGTCATGATGCCCCCATTGGCGGTTTTGGTTTGGATGCTCATGGTTTTGGTA
>CAYJHG010000031.1:0-9898 GCA_964369535.1 uncultured Desulfovibrionaceae bacterium | reverse complement strand
ACACCAAACACGCAAACCAGAAGACCCAATGGGCTTTAAGAGTATTTATGGGCGCAAATATAGGAAATAAAAAAGGCTTTGTGGCCGACATTAACGTAACTCCTTTCGTGGACGTTATGCTTGTGGTGCTCATTATTTTTATGGTGGCAGCGCCTATGATGAACGAAGGCTTGGAAGTGGATTTACCACAGACAAAGCAAGTGGAAACTTTGCCCACAGAAGTAGACCACCTTGTGCTTACCGTGCAGAAGGACGGCACCATGTATTTGGACGAATACAAAGTGGAAATGGAAAAACTTGGCGAACACTTGCAATCCTTGGTGAAAGATAAAAATAAAGGCCTTTTTTTACAGGCTGATAAAGACGTTCCCTACGGTGTTGTGGTAGACGTTATGGGGCAAATCAAAGCTGTTGGCATAGAAAAACTTGGTGTTGTAGCAACGCCGGCAGAAAGTGCGCCGCTAGCTGCTCCCAAAAAATAGGACTATTACATGCGCCTTATTGCCTATATACTTTCTTTAACCTTGCACGTGGGTTTTGTGTTTGGTGCATATTTTTGGCCCACGTCATCAAGTCTAAAGTTAGATGAGGCACCTGTTTACATATCCTTGGTAGATGGAGCCATGGGTGGTAATAGGGCGCCTTCGCCTATTTTGGGGCCTCAAGGTGCGCAATTGGAAGAAGGGCAAAAAATTGCTCCCACCTTGCCTGAGCCAAAAGAAGCACCACCAGCTGCACCTGAACCAGAGTTGGAAGCTGTGGCCATTAAGGCACCGGATATAGAGCAGAAAAAACCTGAATTAAAAGAAGAGCCAAAGCCCATACCCAAGCCTGAGCCCAAAAAACCAGAGCCCAAGCCTGAACCTAAACCTGAACCCAAGCCCGAACCTAAACCAGAAGTAAAAAAACCAGAGCCTAAAAAGCCAGAACCAAAAAAGCCGGAAGTAAAAAAGCCAGAGCCTAAAAAAACGACGGCTAAAAAAGCAGAAACTAAGAAACCGGCCAAAAAAACTCCGCCCAAGAAAAAAGTGGATCCTGTAAAACAAGCTCTTGAAGAGCTTAAGCGCAATACCGGAGGTTTTGGCGGTGGCGGTGGCGGTGAAGGCGATGGCCCTGGTGGCGGCGGTATTGGGGACGTGTATATTGGACAAGTGTCTATGGCTGTGCGCTCCAATTGGGATTTTGAGTCAGCCTCTAGGGTGAATTGGATTGCACAAGTGCGGGTTCGAGTTAATTCTCGGGGTGAGGTGCTCACAGCGCGTATTGAGCAAGGTTCCGGTAATGCTCAATTTGACGCTTCGGTAGTTAATGCGGTAATCAGAACAGGCACTTCAGGCTATTTTCCTGCGCCGCCTTCTGTGCATTATCATGATTTGCTTTTGAATTTTAGTATGGAAATGCTCGGAAGCTAATGCTTGCGTAAAAAAACGTCGTCTTCCTTGCGTTTGGTATTTTTTACACAGTATGCCTACAAATATATGGCTGAGAACCAATGATATAATCTAAAGGTCTTAACAGTGTGAGTTCGCATGATGAATTCACCATAAAGTTATGAAAAAATAATTAAATTATAAGAGGGATTGCAATGCAAACACTATGGAAAAAAATTGGTAAAAATGTGACCGCGGGTCTTAGTGTGGGACTTTTGCTTGCCTGTGCAGCCGGCGCTCAAGCGGCTACTGTGGCTGCTACTGGCCAGATGGGTGGATATTCCAATGCTGTGCTTGATGTGGTTGTGCAAAAATGGCAACCCAAAGAAAGCTCGAGCGAAGAAGGCTTTGCCAGAGTCATGGTGTCCATTAATGGTGATGGCAAAGTAGCAACCTGCATGGTCATAGGCCAAGATAAAACGGCTAAAAATGGTGAGGCACTTTGCAAAGTTGTGAAAAAAATAGGCAAATTTGTTAAACCACCCTTGGGTATGCCGGCCGATGTATATCTTTCTTTCTGGTCTGGTAAACCAAAGCCCATGAGCCAAGCTCAAGCCGATGCCGCACATTCAAAGGCCGGTTCTGATGCCATGAAGAAATTTGTGGAAGGTGGAACTATTGTTTTAGATTTAGACGAAGCCCCACCTATTCCTAACACTCCCGTGCCTCCCATGCCAAAAGTGGAAGAGGACGGATGGTCCAGCAATGACAGCAAATCACATGATTCAGACTTAACCATTGCTGTGCAAAATCCCTAGAGAAAAAGTATAAAAGGACGCAAATATGAGCATTTTCACAACTAAAAAAATTATAATTTCAATAACTTTTGCTTTTTTGCTTTCATGGTCTGTTGTGGCCTCAGCTGCCGTTAAGGTGGATATTTATGGCCCTGGGCAAAACATGGTAAATCTTGCCCTGTCCACGCCCATGAATGGTCCAAACAGTGCCGCCACTGGCCTTGCTCCACAATTACAAAGCGCTGTGGAGCAGAATTTGAGCATACTACCCTTCATGGACTTGACCAAGCCCGGCAGTGTGCTTGGTGGCGCCCTGCTTGCAGGCTATGAACCGCCAGCACTTGATTTTAAGCGCTTTCAACTGGCCGGTTCTGATATTGTGGTCACCACATTTTGGCCCAATAGTGGCACAGCCCAAATGCGCGCCTTTGAAACCCATTCGGGCAAGGAACTTTTTTCACGCGAATATGCAGGCATTAATAATTCGACCATCATCCGCACTGCCGACATGTTTTGCGCAGACCTTTTGCAAGTGCTCATTGGCAGCGGTGACCTTTTCCGTTCAACGCTTGTATTTGTAAAAAAAGTTGGCAAATTACAATCTCATGTATGGACGGTAAAGCCCACAGGGCGTGATTTACAGCAAATTACTAAACTTAAAGGCGAAGCCCTTTCGCCTTCTTGGTCACCCGACGGACGCTATGTGGTATTTAGTCATATAGACGATCGCTCGCATGGCCTTGGTGTTTGGACAAGAGAAAGCAATCAAGTGCGCCGTATTCGCTTCCCCGGCAGCATGGTTATAGGCCCTGTATTTACGCCTAATAATCAAGTGGCCGTAAGTCTTTCTAATGGGCAAAACCCCGATATTTTTATGCTCAATGCTTCATTTCAACGCGGAAGTGCCATAGAAGCCAATGATTCCATCAATGTTTCCCCCACCTTTGACCGCACTGGAAGAAAAATGGCCTTTACTTCCAACCGTCTTGGAGGCCCACAAATATTTTTAAAAGATTTAAACACCGGCATAGTAAGTCGCGTAAGCCGTAACGGAAGCTATAACAGCGAAGCCTCACTTTCCCCCGACGGCACCCTAGTAACCTATAGCCGCATGACAGACTATGGCCACCGTATCTTTGTGCAAGACATGCTTACCGGTGCTGAGCGCCAAATAACTTTTGGCCCCGGCAGCGACGAACAACCAGCCTTTTGTGGTGACAGCTATTCCATTGCCTTTGCCTCCACCCGCGGAGGACAACGCGGTATTTTCTTAACCACACGCAATGGTAGCATGGCCAAGAAAATCAATACAGGAACAGGACAAGCTTCCTTCCCACGGTGGGGCACCTTTTAACAGCCTGTTTTGGCAGTGTTTGAAAAAGGGCCATCTGCTGCGTCAATTCAACCTCTAGCATTATGCTCTTCGCTGCAAAGTTTGAAGATGCTAGCCTTTGAAAAACGCTGGAAAAGCTTATCGCAAAACGCAAGCCTTGCAGCGTTTTTCTTATAATAACATAGAAAACAATGTTTTGAATGTAAACTTGTGGTATCGGCATCTGCCTTTGGTGGTGAGGAATGGTGCTTCACAGAAAGAGGCAATCCATGTATTTATACGTTACATGCAAAGTCAGTGAAATTTCTACTTAGTGCGCTTAGAATTAAATTTTTAAATGGTTTTAAAAAAAGGACAAAGCATAAATATATTATGTATATAGGTATTCTTGGGGGCAGTTTCAATCCTGTGCATGTGGGGCACATTCGTTTGGCCGTAGAAGCCTTAGAGTGTCCGCACTGGCCGGAACCTTTGGAGCGTGTGGATTTTATTCCTTGCGCCACTCCGCCCCATAAGAGTGCAGAGGGCTTTTTACCTTTTGACTTGCGTGTGTCTATGCTTAAGGCTTCCATCGAAAATGTAGATGCAAGGTTTGGTGTGAACACCTTAGAGGCTGAGCGTTCAGGGCCATCCTATACTTGGGACACCTTACAAGCATATGCACATTTATATCCAAAGCACAGACCGCTATTTATCTTGGGTGATGAAGCTTTTAATCAATTACCGCATTGGCATCGTTGGCGCGAGCTACCCCTTTTGGCAGATTTTGGTGTGGTGCCGCGCGTTTCCGGGCAAGAGCATGTGTTTTTAAGCACAGTGCAAAAACAATGGCCCATGGCGCATATAGAATTATCCGATAAATGGCCAAGAGCGCATTTGCCCGAAGGTGGGCGCTTTATATATATGCCCTTGCCGCATTTAGAAATCAGCGCTTCATTTGTGCGGGATCGCTGGCTACGCGGTGGCAATGTGCGCTTGCTCATGCCTGAAGGCGCTAGAAATATTTTAGAAAATGAACGCAAACTTGCGCAAAAATGCTGGAGTAAGTAGCATATATGAGCTTAGCCAAATTACCCAAAGAGTTGCGCGAACACATTGCCCGAGCCAAGGGCTATGTGCAAAAAGAAGATATGGTCGCCGCCCTAGAATGCCTTTCTTTGGCAGTGCGCACCGCTGGAAATGTTTTGCAAATACCGTTACAAAGAATAGCAGAGCAGCATATTAATGCCTTATTAAAGGATATTGAGCGCATGCCCTGCATGCAAATATTATTGGACCCGCAAGCCACAGGCACTTCCAAAGAGCTTATATACACCCATGGCAAAGAAGGCGGCTTAGCCACGGTTTTGCGCGAATTTGCTAAAATTATCTTAGAACAGCAAAATTTAAGTGCTGAACAACAAAAAGCCTTGATCCAAAATCGCTTGCAATCGCTTTTGGAAAAAGCCGAACAAGCCCATGCTGCAGGGCAATGGGGCACAGGAAATTCTTTTTTACAGCGTGCGGCCAAAGAATTTGCTTTGCAAGGGCACGTTATTGAGCGTGTGGGGCAAGTGCTTATGGATGCGCAGCAATATGCTGACGCTGCTCAAGTTTTTGCCAGAGCATTGCACAATCACCCCAAGGAAAGGGCATTTTATACTTTGGCCATCAATGCCTACTTGCGTGGTAAAGATTTTGCGGGAGCAGAAAAGATTTTTCAAGCGGCTTTGCAACAATTTGGCGAACATCCCAAAACCCTTGCGCGCATGGCTTCTATGTATGCCCTTTGGGGAAAAATAATCGAAGCAGAAGAATGTGCCAAAAAGGCCCTTGCCCTAGATGCAGAGGATGCGCTGGCAAAAAAGGTTTTAGCTAATATTTCTAGTAGCCATTTACAAAAGTAGGCGCAAGGAAATATATCAATAGTTTGCGCAGCTTAAAGATTATGTCTAGATGGTATCGTCAAATTGCGAGTTTTCGCGTAGATTAAGGAAGCGAAATCTGACGCAGAGATACGTGAAAAGGCGCATTTGACGATACTATCTAGTAAATAGTGCTAAATATTCCTGATTACCCTTGGGGCCCAATATGGCCGAAGGCACAAGACCTTCACAACGTAAGCCTAAGTTTTCCGCACAAAATGTTTGCACCTTGGCAATGGCTTCTTGGCGAGCGCTTTCTTCGCGCACAACGCCCTTGTGGGTTTGGTGCGGACCCACTTCAAATTGCGGTTTAATAAGCGCCAGTATTTTTCCATTGTTTTCTAGCCATTGCATACAAGGCGGCAGCACAAGAGTTAAAGAAATAAAGGAAACATCGGCCACCACCAAGTGTACATTTTCGGGTATGAGCGACTTTTCAGCCGTGCGCATATTGGTTTTTTCTAAGTTAATGACACGCGGATCTTGGCGCAATTTTTCGTGCAATTGCCCATAACCCACATCTACGGCATAGACTTTTGCCGCGCCATGTTGTAAAAGGCAATCGGTAAAGCCACCGGTGGACGCTCCGGCGTCAAGACATATAAGGTCTTGAACATTCAAATTAAAGTGCTCTATGGCTGTTAAGAGCTTATAGGCGCCACGGCTGACAAAACGTTCTTTGGCGGCAAGGCAAAATAAAGTATCCGCCGCATAATTGTGCCCTGGTTTTTCAACGAGTATTTGGCGCATGGGTGAGCTTTCTGGTGCATGAGGGTCATGAATATACACTTGTGCAGCCATAATAAGGCGTTTGGCTTGTTCGCGGCTTTCGGCAAGCCCTTGTTCGTATACCAATTGATCGGCACGGACTTTTGTTTTTTTTGTGTTTCCCATGGGCAGGGCATAGCGTTTTTGCCGTGAAGGTACAACATTTTTTTGTGGTACGTTCGGCCTTAAAAAAATATTTTAGAAATGAGCTCTTTTGTCCTTGCCAAGGAAAGAAAAAAGGGCTACTTCTTACGACCCCTTTATATTGCGAGGTAAAGAATAATGAAAAAAGATTTGCATCCAAAAACTTACAAAGCCACAATCTCTTGTGCTTGTGGCAACCAAGAAGAAGTTTTGTCCACCAAGGGCGAACAAGTGCATGTTGAAGTATGCTCTGCATGCCATCCATATTATACCGGAAAGCAGCGCTTCTTAGACACAGCAGGTCGTATTGATCGCTTCCGTAAGAAGTATGCTAAGTTTGAAAAGAGTTAGTTGTCTGCTTTAAAAAAACAGACTGTTAGCTTTTTTTAAATGCATGGGACACGGTTGGCCCGACCATATTTCGCCTCCCTAGAGCCAATCTGGGGAGGCCTTTGTGTTTTGGCAAATGCATAAAGACCTCTGCGCAGCTTATTGTGCGGAGTCTTTTGGAGTGCTGACCAAAGGCAATGCTTAGACTTTTGCATAGTTTTATGAGCTCATGAAGCGTTGACAATAGTCAATGCGACCAAAAATCAAGAATAGGTGCAATTTACTTGCACCGCAGAGTGCTGACAAAGTCAGCACGATCGATAAATCAAGAGTAGGCGCAATTTACTTGCGCCGTTAAACGATTGATTTTCGTGCCTTTCCACCCAAAAACTTGTTTTTGCTGGTGGCGCAAATTTGTTTTACAAATTTGTAATATAAGACCGATGCATAATTATGCAGAGGTCTGGAGGTAGATATGAAAATTGCGCAGCTATGGCGTGGTGCCATAACGGCACTGGCAAATAATGGTTGCCCCTTAGTGGGTGGGCAAGCTGTTATGGAAGGCATTATGATGCGCCATGGCAGTGTATATGCTTTGGCAGTGCGCCATGCCGACGGCAGCATAGTTGCGGAGCAAAGGCCTTGGTTTTCGCTCACGAAGCAAGCCTTTTTAAAAAAGCCTTTTGTGCGCGGTTTTCCGGTGCTTATTGAAACGCTGGTTAATGGTATTAAAGCTTTGAACCGTTCGGCAGAACAAGCTGCAGAAGGTGAAGAAGAAAAACTCGAAACATGGCAGCTTGTGCTTACCATGTTCATGGCTTTAGGGCTTGCCATTGTGCTTTTTGTCATAGTGCCGCACCTTATGTCCATTGGCATGCAATGGCTTAATTTGGGTGGTGATGTGCAGGGTGTGAGTTTTCATCTTTGGGACGGCCTTTTTAAGTGTGCGATTTTTGTGGGATATATTCTTGCCATATCCTTATTGCCGGATATCCGCCGCGTGTTTCAATATCATGGAGCAGAGCATAAAGTTATTCACGCTTTTGAAGATGGGGGCGAAGTCACCGCCACCGAGGCCATGCGCATGAGCCGTTTGCATCCGCGTTGCGGCACCACGTTTTTGCTTTTTGTTATAAGTATATCCATACTTTTACACACGGTGCTTGTGCCGCTCATGCTTATGCTTTGGACGCCCGATGGTTTTGTGCAAAAGCATGTGGTGACCATATTGTTTAAGCTGTTACTTATGATACCCATAAGCGCTTTGGCCTATGAACTCATACATGCCGCAGCTCGCATGGGAGAGGGGATGCTAGGTAAAATTTTACGCGCTCCCGGCCTTGTTTTGCAAAAGCTTACCACCTATGAACCTGATTATGATCAGCTGGAAGTGGCTGTGGTGGCTTTGCATAAAGCATTAGGTGATGATGCTCCGGAGAGGGTGAGGCCTACAACGTACAAAGAAATGATATAACAGACTGTTGAAAAAGCACCATCTGCTGCGTCAAATGACTTTTTTTTCGTGGTATGGGCCATAAGAGCCCTATCCTGCCTCAAAAAAAGCCATTTTCCTTGCATCTGGCACTTTTTGAACAGTCTGTAAGACAGTAATAAAAAAGAACATTGCATAAAATAACTTTTTGAAAGCAGACTTTTGCAACGAAATGATAAAGGATTAATTATGTTTGCCAAATTAGAAGGCCTTGAAAAAAAATATATGGAATTGGAAAACGAATTGGCCGATCCTGATATTTTTCAGGATCAAGAGCGTTATCGTAAAATAACCAAGGCGCATGCAGATTTGCGCGAAGTGGTGGAGCTTTTTCGCGAGCACCGTACCCTTTGCGAGCAGAAAGAAGAAAATAAAATATTGCTCGATGACAGCGATGCAGATATGCGCGCCATGGCCGAAGAAGAAATAGCCGCTGCCGATGAACGCTTGCCACATATTGAGCATGAATTAAAGATTTTGCTTTTACCAAAGGATCCACTTGACCATAAAAATACCATTTTAGAAATACGCGCCGGCACGGGTGGTGAAGAAGCGGCCCTTTTTGCTGGTGATTTATTCCGCATGTATTCACGCTTTGCCGAGGTCAAGGGCTGGAAGGTGGAGCTTATGAGCGAATCCCCTTCGGACACGGGCGGCTTAAAAGAAGTTATCTGCCTTATTACCGGCGAGCGTGTGTATAGCCATTTAAAATTTGAAGCGGGTACCCACCGTGTGCAGCGTGTGCCGGCCACTGAAACCCAAGGGCGCATACATACATCTGCTGCCACTGTGGCCGTTATGGCTGAAGCGGACGAGGTGGATGTGAATATTCGCCCCGATGATTTGCGCATAGACGTGTATCGTGCTTCCGGTGCCGGTGGGCAGCATGTGAATAAAACTGAGTCTGCTGTGCGCATTACGCACTTACCCACCAATACAGTGGTGACGTGCCAAGATGAAAAAAGCCAGCACAAAAATAAAGCCAGTGCCATGAAGGTGCTTGCATCGCGTATTTTGCAAGCTGAGCAAGAAAGACAAAATTCGGCCATGTCTGCCGACCGCAAAGCTCAAGTGGGTTCCGGCGACCGTTCAGAACGCATACGCACCTATAATTTTCCGCAAGGGCGTTGCACAGATCACCGTATAAATTTAACGCTGTATTCCTTGGAAAAAATCATGGAAGGGGAAATTGAATCTCTTGTGGAAGCCCTTACAACGCATAGCCAAACCGAGGCCTTGAAAGCGCAATCCGACATATAGCAAATATTTTGTTATACATGGAATAGTAGATGCTACATTTTCAAGGCTATCTACCACCAAACATGGGGGTATCTATATCTTTTATGGCTAATATAGCTCACAAAAGCCCCCATTGCCACCACCACTGCCGCGCCTAAAAGGCAGGGGATAACGGCGTATAGATAGCCAAGATTTTTTAAGGAAGCATCACCCACAACGGCCAACAAGGCGGTGGCGCCTCCGGGTGGGTGCATGGTCTTGGTAATGGTCATAAGAAATATAGCCAAAGATACGGCAGTGCAGGCGGCAAGGTCTGGCATGGAACTTAAAAAAATCTCACATGTGACGCCGGCTATGGCTGAAACAAAATGTCCCCCAAGGACATTGCGTGGTTGGGCTAAGGGGCTTTGTGGTACTCCAAAAACAAGCACTGCCGAAGCGCCAAAAGAAGCCATGAGAAATTCCACATTATTGGCTTCAAAAAAAATGTGGTCAAGTATGGCAATGCACAAGACGCAAAA
>CAYJHG010000030.1:0-9923 GCA_964369535.1 uncultured Desulfovibrionaceae bacterium | reverse complement strand
GCAAACACATATCCTTTGTTTTGCGCGAAGGTATTTTATGGCAAGACGGTGTTGAGCTTACAGCTGATGATGTGGAATTTACTTGGAAAATTGTCACAGATCCCAAAACGGCATCCCCCTATGCCGGCGATTTTTTAGCAGTAAAAGAGTTTGTCAAAACAGGACGATATTCATTTGAAGTGCATTACGAAGAGTATTTTTCTGGTGCGCTCACTTCTTGGGGCAGCGCTATTTTGCCAAAACACATCCTTGAAGGGCAAGATTTGCGCAATACCCCCTTTGCCAGAAATCCCATAGGAGCAGGCCCTTATAAATTACACAAATGGGTGCCTGGCTCCACCATAAGCCTTAAGGCTTCCGAAACCTATTTTGAAGGCAAGCCCTATATAGAAACCATCGTTTATCGTTTTATTCCAGATCTTTCCACCATGTTTTTAGAAACTCGTGCAGGTAGCCTTGATATGATGGGGCTTAGCCCACTACAATATTTACGGCAAACCAATGGCGAGCCTTGGAATTCTAGGTTTAATAAATACAAATACCTATCTTCAACATATATTTTCTTGGGATACAATATGCAGCACCCATTTTTTAAGGATCTGCGTGTGCGTCAAGCTCTCACTCATGCCATAGACAAAGAAGGTATTGTAAAAGGCGTGCTCATGGGCGAAGGTGTGGCTTCTTTTGGGCCGTACAAACCGGGTTCTTGGGCTTACCATCCCACTTTAAACACTCAAACATATAATATACAAAAAGCTAAAGAGCTTTTGAACGAGGCAGGCTTTGCCGACAGCAATGGCGACGGCATATTAGATAAAGACGGCAAAAACTTTTCTTTTACCATCCTTACCAATCAGGGAAATGAACAACGCATTCTCACTGCCACCGTTATCCAAAGCCAATTTAAAGCCATTGGCATAGAAAGCAAGGTGCGCACAGTGGAATGGGCTGCATTTATTAAAGAGTTTATTAACAAGGGCCGTTTTGACGCTGTTATTTTAGGTTGGACCATGGGCAATGACCCAGACATTTATGACGTGTGGCATTCATCAAAAGCTACGGAAGGGGGGCTTAACTTCACCCGCTATACCAATGATAGAGTGGATGAAATTTTGGTAGAAGCCCGCGCCACACCCGATATACAGCGCCGCACCACGCTTTACCATGAGCTACAAGAAATATTTGTCGCCGAGCAACCCTATACATTTTTATATGTGCCCTATGCTCTGCCCATATTGCAAAAACGCTTTCACGGTGTAAAGCCGGCATTGGCTGGTATCATGTATAATTTTGACAAATGGTGGGTACCCAAGGCCTTACAAAAGTAGTATGGCAAAAGTAGTATTTGCGGTTATGCCACAAAAGATGTATCTTCAGTTCGGCATATTTTTTTGAAACAAGAAAGCAGGTTCGCTACATGATTCGCATTCAAGAAATTCTTGATCAAATCGCTTCACAAAACCCTGAAGCCAATCTTGAGCTTGTGCAAAAAGCCTATGTTTATGCGGCTTCTGCACATGCCGGTCAAACACGTCTTTCGGGAGAGCCCTATCTTTCCCATCCTTTAGCCGTGGCACACACCTTGGCTGAACTTGGTTTTGACGAGGCAACGGTAGTAGCTGGGCTTTTGCATGATACAGTGGAAGACACTAAGGCAACCATTGAAGAATTAGACGAAGCTTTTGGCGAAGAAATTGCCGATATTGTTGATGGTGTAACCAAAATAAGCCTCATTCCTTTCGACTCCAAAGAAGATGCCCAAGCAGAAAATATACGCAAAATGATTTTGGCCATGAGCCACGACATACGCGTACTCATGGTAAAACTTGCTGATCGCATCCACAATATGCGCACCCTTGATTTTCAAAAATCACATAAGCAAAAGCGTATTGCTCAAGAGACCATGGACATATACGCACCCTTGGCAAATCGCTTGGGATTGCACCGTATTAAGCAGATTTTAGAAGACTTAAGCTTTAAATATTTACGCCCAGATGTGTACAGCCAAATCAATGCTTGGCTTGAAGACAATCAAGTTGTTGAGCGCAAAATTATTGACAAAGTTGTGCACAGGCTTGAAGAGCTTATCAATAGCAATAATATCCAAGGTTCTGTGTACGGACGCATAAAGCACAAATTCAGCATACACAAAAAAATGGTGCAGCAATCCCTCACTTTGGATGAAATGCACGACATTATGGCTTTTAGGGTGCTTGTACACGAAATGCGCGATTGTTATGCCGTACTTGGACTTGTGCACTCGCAGTGGCGTCCCGTACATGGCAGATTCAAAGACTATATTTCCATGCCAAAGGCAAATGGTTACAAAAGCTTACACACAACAGTCATTGGCCCTGAGGGCGAACGTATTGAAATACAAATCCGCACCGAAGAAATGCACCGCCAAGCTGAACACGGCGTGGCCTCACACTGGCTATATAAAGAAAAAAGCCGCGTCAATGCCAGAGACTTAGAACAATTTTCTTGGCTTCGCGAAATATTTGAAAGACAACGCGACGAATCAGACTCCAAAGAGTTTATGCATTCTTTGCGTTTAGATTTATTTAAAGACGAAGTGTATGTATATACTCCACAAGGAGATGTGAAAGAATTGCCGGAAGGGGCAACACCGCTTGACTTTGCCTTTCACATACACACAAAAGTAGGACATCACTGTGCTGGCAGCAAGGTAAATGGAAAACTTGTGCCCATGGGCACCCCTCTTAAAAATGGTGATACCGTTGAAATTATTACCGACCAATCCCGACACCCCAATAGGGATTGGCTTAAAATGGTCAAAACCGCCAAAGCGCGCAGCCGCATTCAACACTATCTACGCACAGAAGAAAGAGCCAGAGCCCTCAGCCTTGGCAAAGAAATGCTAGAAAAAGAAGGACGTAAGGTCAATATCAATGTGAGCAAAGCCATAAAAGGCGGTCAATTGGCCTTGGTTGCGCAAGACATGAATTTTGACAACGTAGATGACCTTTGCGCAGGCATAGGCTATGCGCATCACACACCGCGCAAAATCCTTAATAAACTATATGCCATATTAAACCCCGATGCTGTGGCACCGCAAGCCGAAAACATTGCAGCTAAAGAAAAAAGTAATAAATCCAAAGAAGAAGGACTTAATTTAAAAGGCGTAGACGGTGTGCTCATACGCTTTGCCAAATGTTGCAATCCCGTACCCGGCGACGCCATTATTGGCTATATCAGCCGCGGCATGGGGCTTACAGTACACAGGGTAGATTGCACCAATGTAAATAATATGGAACCAGAGCGCCTTATGACTGTGCAATGGGATGGCGAAGAAGATAAGCCCTACCATGCTCGTGTTCAAATCATTGCGCGCAATGCTTCTGGTGTGCTTGCACAAGTGGCGTCAATTTTCGCACAAGATGGTGTTAATATTGAAAGTATAAAATCTATAGGCCGCGAAGACGGCAAGGCAGAAATGGACATTACCATAGAAGTACGCCACGCCGAACAATTATACCAACTTATTGACCAACTCAGCAAATTACAAAATATCATCGAAGTCACCAGAACTCTAGAATAACAACACCTATTGCTTTTATCATAAGCCCTGCTATACCGCTTATTTTTTGCGCAAAGCATTTGTATTTATATGAATACATTAAACACAATTACAACGTAATACTTCAATATTAAAGTAAAAAAAAAATCTTGATAGAACAAGAAAAGTAGGGCACATTAAACAACGATTTTTTGACAGAACACACACTATATATGCAACGCTATACATGCAAACTATATTGTAAAATTCTTTCAAAAAATCTTGTTCTGGCTGTGACATAATTTTTAACCTTAAAACTATTATTTAAGAGGTTTACAATGAATCGTTCTGTACTTTCTGCGCTTATTTTATCGTTACTGCTCATCAGTGGTTGCGAAATGTCAAGCGCCAAAGTGGCTTTTGTGGACACTGCACGCGTATTTAAAGAAAGCACCCACGGCGAAAGCGCCGCTATTTTTTTGGCTAACCAAAAAACAAAATTGCAAAATGAATTGACGCAAATCCAACAAGAGCTTGCCAAAGATCCTGAAAACAAAGAAATGCAACAATATGTTGTTACCATGCACAGATATTTCCAACAACGCATGAATACCGAACAACAAAACGTTGTAAACATTCTTAATAAAAAACTTTTAGCTGTGGTAGAAAAATATCGCGCAGACAACAAACTTACCCAAATTACAAGCACTCAGGGTGTTGTTGCGTATGATAAAGAGCTTGAAATCACCAATCAAATCACCACAGCCCTCAATGCAGAAAAAATTCAGTTCAGCCCTGTTACTCAAAACGCACCCGTTCCTGCACGACCCAAAGCAAGCGGCAAAGCTCCAGCAAAAGCTCCGGCCAAAGCTCCTGAAAAGCCTGCAGAAACCAACGAAGACCCTAAGAAAAAGACTAACTAAATTTAGGTTATAAGGATTATAAATTATGGATCACACCGGACACAGCCCTGAAGGGTATGTAACAGACGTACCCTATGTGGGTGGTTTCTTTAAAGAACTCACCCCAGCATATTTGCGTACACTTATGCTTTTACAGCAATGCGACCTGCCTGAAAGAGAAAATAACGAACCATTGCGCTATCTTGAGCTTGGTTATGGGCAAGGATATTCTCTATGTATACACGCTTGCGCCAACCAAGGTGAATTCTGGGGCACAGACCTCAACCCAAGTCACGCTCTTGTGGCTCAAAGAAACATGCAAAAAGCTGAAAATAAGTCACACATTTTAAATGACAGCTTTGCCGAATTGGCTCGCAAGGCCGAACAAGGTCTTTTGCCAAGCTTTGACATTATTGTATTACACGGCGTCTGGTCTTGGATTAGTGATGAAAACCGTGACCAAGTCTTAAGCATTATTTCCAATGCCCTTAAGGTTGGTGGACTGGTATATGTAAGTTACAATGCCCTGCCGGGTTTTGCCAACTTCACGCCTGTGCGCGACTTCTTCATGTATCACGCTTCTGCTTACAACTACTCTGCCAATACTAGTGCAAGCAAATTACAACATGCTTTTGGCGTTTTAAAAACATTGAAAAATGCCGGTGCCAGATATTTTGCTGCCAATCCTAGCGCCTCGCATAAATTTGAAGATTTGGAAAAAAAGAATTTGGCCTATGCTGTGCACGAATACATGAATCAGAATTGGAAGTCTTTTTATTTCAAAGATGTATCCCAAGACATGCATGCGGCAAAATGCTCCTACCTTGGATCTGCACGCCCTTTAACGGCTCTTAACTTTGCCCTGCCTCAAGATATTAAAAAATTGCTTGAAGGCACCACAGATGTTGACTTGCGCGAAACCATACGCGATTATACCAATAACACCCAATTCCGTTGTGATGTGTTCTCCAAGGGCAGAAATATCTTGGATCCAGAAACCTTCCTCAACAGATTGAATGCACTTTCTTTTGTACTCATGTGCACCGAAGACAAATTCGACTACAAAGTGAAGTCTCCCATGGGCGAAATCAACTGCAATGAAGCAAGCTACAAACCTATTGTGAGCCTTCTTGCTTCCAACGATTACGCACCAAAAAGCTTTAAGGAAATAAGCGAGCTTGAGGCCTATAAGCAACCCGGAGTGCTCTTAGAAGTATTAAACGTATTGATGGGCGCTGGTATCATCCACCCAGCTCAAGAAGTTACTGCAGAAACTCAAGCTCAGTGCGATAAATTAAACACCTATTTCTGCAGCAAGGGTCTAAGCGCTCCTTGTCAATTCTTGGCTTCGCCGGTTATTGGTAGTGGCATATTTGCCTCTGGCGTTGAGCAAGCCTTTTTGTACGGAAAAATAAAAGGCCATAAGACACCTAAAGCTTATGTAAGTTTTATTTATGATATTTACAAAAAGAGAAATCAAAAACTTATACATGAAGGTAAAGAACTTAATGACAAAGAAGCCGTTAAGCACTTAAATACACTTGCTGAAGAATTTGAAAAAAGATTACCCCTTTTACGCGCTCTTAAAATTGTTGGCGCATAATACTTGCAGCTATACAACATAAATATAAGCCGCACTTACTTTTGTAGGTGCGGCTTTTTTTATACATCAATAAAACGTTCGGCTAAATAATACGCTTGCGAATTTGTGTTACCACTACTTCAGCCAAAATAACTATAACAAAAATAGTTAATAGTATAAGTGAAACGCGCGTCCATTGAAAAAGATTGAGCGCCGAATCAAGGGCAACGCCAATGCCCCCTGCACCCACAAGCCCAATGACCGAAGATTCGCGCACATTAATATCCCAACGAAAAAGAGCAATGCTCCAAAAAGCCGGTGCCACTTGCGGCCAATAAGCTTTTAGAAACACACTGGGCCAAGGTGCACCGGCAGCGCGTATGGCTTCTACAGGGCCTTCGTGTATTTCTTCAAGAGCTTCGCCAAAAAGCTTGCCCACAAAACCCACAGAACGAACGGCAATGGTCACCACACCGGCCAAGGTGCCCGGGCCAAAAATTGCCACAAAAAGCATGGCCCATACCAAGGAATTTACTGAACGCGAAGACACGAGAATAAATGTTGCAAACATATTTAAAAACGGCATTTTACAAACATTACGCGCGGCCATAATACCCACAGGCAATGAAATCATGAGTGTACAAATGGTACCAAGACTTGCTATGTGCAAGGTTTCAATCAATACCGCATGTACTCCTTCTGGATAATAGGCAAAATCCACAGGAACCATGCGCTGAAAAAGATCAACCATTTGCGTGGGCGCATCGGCAAGAAATTCGGGGATAATTTTTACACTGCCAAAGGACCAAGCCACACACATACCCACACCAAGAAAGACCGCAAAACGCGCCAAGCGTTCCTTGGGGCTAAATCGTGCCCACGCTCTATCTGCCGCATTCATCGAAAAACCCTCTTTACTCGCTGCGCCAAAAGCTCACTGAGCATCACAAGCGCAATAATGGAAATCAATATGGCAGACACAAAATCATAATCATAACGCTGGAATGCTGCGGAAAGAGTACCGCCTATGCCACCGGCACCCACAATGCCTATCATGGTAGAGTTGCGTAAATTTACATCGGTTTGATAGGTGGCAAAGCCAATAAATCTATTTAACACTTGCGGCAATACAGCAAAAATGAGCACAGAAAAAAACGGTGCCCCCACAGCGCGCATGGCCTCCACCGGCTTTAAAGAAATTTCCTCTATGGCCTCAGCAAAGAGTTTGCCGATAAAACCAATGGAAGCAAAAATAAGTGTGAGTATGCCCGCCAAGGGGCCAAAGCCTACGGCTTTTACAAATAAAATGGCAAATATAACAGGATGAAACGAGCGACAAATGGCAATAACAGCCCTACTTATCCATGTGAGCCAAGCCGGCATGAGATTACGCGCGGCAGTGAGCCCAAAAAACATGGAGATAATCACCCCAAATGTAGAAGAAATAATAGCAATTTGCAAACTTTCCAGCAAATTAGATATCATAAGTTCATAGCGCGCAAAGCTTGGAGGAACCATGGCGCTTAAAAATCGCTTGGCATTATCCATGCCGGCCACCACACGCTCAAAAGAAATTTCCAAGGATTGCGCCGCCCAAATGCAATATATAATCACCAAAAAATAGCCAAGCCGCGCCCAATAATTGGGTTTAAAAGGAGACGGACGTGGTGCCTTTGCGCTAACCATGAAGCCAATCCTCACCACCATAAATGGTCTTTAAATGGTCATTGGCAAGCTCATGAGGTTTTCCGTCAAAAACCACAGAACCTTGGCTCATGCCCACAATACGATCGGCAAAGCGCCGTCCCAAATTCACATCGTGGATATTTATGAGCACAGAAATTTTATTGATGGACGCCACTTCCCCTAAAAGCTCCATAATTTCCACTGAAGTTTTGGGGTCTAAAGAAGATGTTGGCTCATCGGCAAGTAATATATCTGGCTGCTGCATAACGGCTCTGGCAATGCCCACGCGCTGACGCTGACCGCCGGAAAGTTCATCGGCTCTTGCTTGAGCAAAGTCTATAAGTCCCACAAGTTCCAATAAATCATACGCGCGGTTAATATCTTCTTGTGAAAATTTCCTAAGCCATGCCTTAAAAGATGACATATAACCAAGCCTGCCACAAAGCACATTTTCCATAACTGTTAAGCGTTCCACAAGATTAAACTCTTGAAACACCATGCCAATGCGGCGGCGTATGCCCCTAAGTTCCGCCCCGCGTAAAGTGCAAAGTTCCACTCCATTTAACTTAATACTGCCGGAAGTGGGTTCTATGAGCCTGTTAACACAGCGCAAAAGCGTGCTTTTTCCTGTACCCGAAGGACCAATAATGGCAGTGGTGCTTTGCCCCTGTATGGTCAGATTAATATCTTTAAGCACCATTTTGCCGCGCACATATTCTTTACACAGCTGGCTAATGACCAAAGGGGCTTTGGTATTTTCGGCATTTTGCATAATTATTGCTCTTTCCTTGCAAAAGCAGTGGGCGCACCAAGGCAACCCACTGCATATCAACATTGGCAAAAACAGGAAACAAAGTTAGCTATGTTTCCTTGTGTTTACAAGTATACACTATTCAGCTTTAGCCTTGGCAGCCTTTTTGGCTTTGGCTTCAGCTTCTTTTTTAGCAATGGCCTCAAGCCCTGCTTTGTTAAAGTTTTCGCCATTGGCATCGGCGATATCACGGATAATGGCCCAATCTTTTTGATAAGTAATGGGATAAAAACGGTCTGCGCCGCCAAAGGTTTTTTGCATTTCTGGCGTAAAACGGTACTCATTAAAAGCTTTACGAATTTTTTCTACCAATTCAGGCTTTAAGTCATGCGCATAACCAAAAGAAGATGTGGGAAACATGTCACTTTCCCAAATAATGCGTATGTCTTTGGGGTCAACACGACCGGCTGCTACCATACGCGTATACACATCACCTGCCACAGGTGCTGCATCATAGTCGCCGTAGGCAACACCAAGCACGGATTGGTCATGCTTGCCGGAATATACAACAGTGTAATCTTTTTCGGGGGTAACACCAAGTTTTGGGAATAATGCGCGAGGGGCTAAGTTGCCGGAATTAGAAGATGCAGATGTATGCGCCACGCGCTTACCCTTTAGATCTGCCACACTTTTTATATCGCTTTTGGCATTGGTTATGAGCAAAAGACGATAGCCTTGAAAGCCATCCTTGGTACCTTTCACAGCTATGGGCACATAGCCTGCCAAGTTCACACCATAGCAAGTGGGACCTGTGGAAAATCCGGCTATGTGCAAACGCCCTGAACGCATGGCTTCTACTTCAGCCGCATTGGATTGCACCGTATAATACACCACATCTTTGCCGGTCACTTTTTTAAGATAAGCTTGAAAATCGGCAAAAGCGTCTTGATACACGGCTGGGTCTTCCACCGGCGTATAGGTGAACACCAAGGTGCTAGGGTCTTTTAGGTCGGCAGAATTTTTAGGCGTGTCCGCTACCATATCATTATTTTCATCACAATATGCTTCGTCCAAGGCACCGCGCGAAGTACACTCTTCAGCGGCAAAAGAAAGGGACGCCATACCCAAAAAAGCTACAACAAACCACAAATATGCCATTTTTTTCAACATATACATGCTCCTACATACAGTTTCATTTTTTGTGCAAACACATAAACTACATTTAGCCAAAACATATGACAAATTCATGTCAAAACAATTACAAAAAACTAAGATAGCACGTTTAGAAATGTATCACATATTCATGATTTTGTGAAGAAGTCTAAAGCAAATTTTAAAAATTGTTTTTATATAAGCAAAAGCTGACAAATCAAGTTATTGACTCGCACAAAAGCTTGAGTTATTGCATAAAAAGCAAGAGCGCCCACAAGGGCTTCATAGGGAATCTCGTGAAAATCGAGAGCGGACCCGCCGCCGTCAGCC
>CAYJHG010000029.1:6303-9998 GCA_964369535.1 uncultured Desulfovibrionaceae bacterium | reverse complement strand
AAAAAATATTTCTATTATTTTTTTGTTTTTTCTAAAATACGTGCACAAAGCAAAGCAATTCTCTTGTCTTTTTCGTGACTTAGTGATTCAAAAATATTTTCATGGCTAGCATGTTCCGCCACTTTTTGCATGAGCATGAGTAATTCTTCTATGCTTTCTACCCAAGTGCAAATGGCTCCATGCAACATAAGCCCCGGCGCTTCCAAAGGCCCACGCAGCCCAAGCACAGGAACTTTAGCCCCACAAGCAATGCCCACTTCCACTCCGGCATCTTGGCCGGACATGCCATAATAAATAACTATATCTGCTTGTACGCAGGCATCATGGCAAAAATCAAACACCTGCCCGCCTTCCATGTCCGTATCCATCCATTCACGTCTTTGCAATGGCGTTAAACCTGGCGGTGGCGTAGCTTTTTCTGTCCAATCTAAAATACTAAAGCCAAACCTTCTTAATTCATGCCCAAGCAAGCGCACACCGTATTTGTGCTTAAAGGAAGATGCAATATATACAGTAGGTTTTATCATTAAAATTCAATACCTTTTTGAGCTTTTATTCCCATTTTCCAGGGGTGTTTCACTTCTTGCATTTCAGTGACAAGGTGGGCTTTTTCCACAAGCCAAGCTGGCGCATTGCGACCCGAAAGCACCACATGCACAGCTTGATCTGCGGCTAAATCTAAAAAATTTTGCAAATTTTCTGCGCTCACAAGCTTGCTGTCAAGGGCATAAAGAATTTCGTCCAGCACAACCATATTAAAGGGCTTTTCATGGTGCGTTTTGCTTTTTTGTAAAGCTTGTACGGCAAAATCAAGTGTTTTTTCTGCAGCGAAGGCATGTTCTTGGCGTTCTTTTTCGTGACGAAAAAATCCGCAGCCCCCCACATAAAAATCCTGCTTAAGTAAAGATTGCAAAATTACTTGTTCGCCGGCTTGCACATCGCGCTTCATAAATTGCACAAAAAGCACGCGCATACCTTGGCCATGTGCCCGTATGCATTGTCCAAGCGAAGCAGAAGTTTTGCCCTTACCGTGGCCTGTATAAATAAGAATTAGCCCTTGCTCCATACACCCTCAATAACGCGCCCACATTGAGGGCATTTTGATTTTTTTAATTTATTGTGTGTTTTATACCCTTCACGCGTTAAGCATGTGGCGCTGCAATCGGGGCAAAAAGTGGTTGTGCCAAGCACATGCCCCGCATTGCCAATATACACATATTGCAAGCCCTCTTCCATGCCTATGCCCCTGGCTCTTTCTAAAGCATTTGTGGTTGTATTGCTTATATGTTGCAGCTGATACGCACCGTGAAAACGGCTGATATGCCAAGGCACATGCGCGCCCAATTCTGTATAAATAAAACGGGCAGCATCACGCAATTCTTCTTCGCTGTCATTAAGCCCCGGAATGAGCAATGTGGTCACTTCCAGCCACCAGCCCATATGCTTAATGAGTTTTAAATTATCCAACACCCCTTTAAGACTTGCCTTGCAATATTCTTTATAAAATTTTTCGCGCATGGATTTAAGGTCAATATTGGCGGCCTTAATACGGTGCATGAGCGTTGAAAGACATTCAGGGCTTTGATAACCATTAGAAACCATAATACAATCAAGATCGTGCACCGAAGCCTTGCCCGCCACTTCGTACATGAGCTCATAAAAAATTGTGGGTTCGTTATAAGTAAAAGAAATACTCTGCGCTTTATGTCGCAAGGCTTCATTTATCAATATATCCGCCGTGGTTTTTTTGCCGGGTATCATGCCACTATCGGCAGGAGTGCGCGAAATATTGTGATTTTGACAAAACTTACAAGCAAAATTACAGCCGGCCGTACCAAAAGAATAGGTATATGTAGACGGCATAAAGTGATACAAAGGCTTTTTTTCCACCGGATCAAGCCCTACAGCGGCCACACTTTTAGTCACAAGTGAATATAGCGCGCCCCCTTTATTAGCACGAACACCGCAAATGCCCACTTTTCCATCACCGATAACACAATTGTGTCTACACAAAAAACATTGGACAGTTTTGCCGGATTTTTTATTCCACAAAGAAGTTAACATTAAGGATTTCCTCCTTCTATGGGCATGGGCTCATAAGGAGATGGAGGAATGGGCGCCACAGGCGTGTGAGGCCCTGGCCCTAAATGTGAGGGGTGTTGCCCTTCTGGGGCATACTGTGGCACCACTTGCGGATAAATATATATAGGAATATTTTCTTGCGTGGAGGGCGCAGCTTTAGGCGCGCGCACAGAAGTTACCGTATCCCCCGTATGCGGGTCAACCCATGTGTGCACCGTTCCAGCACTATCATTAAAAGTGCCATATTCCTTTACCGTAACTTGATTTTGCGCATTTGCCATAGCATTTTTTGCCCAAACTACAAATAAAAGACAACACATGCTGTACCATAAATATTTTCGCACAAAAAAACCTTCACCTTTGCTGACGAAAAAAAATTGCGTATTAATTCAAAACATTACATACACACAGCCCAAATATTACGCCGAAAACCCCTTTAAATGTCTTGGGTATTTCTAAGAAGTTTGATATATACACCGTATTCCAATTTTTCACAAGGAGCTACAACATGTCTTCAGGACGTTCCAAAGCGTATACAGAGGCCGGAGTAGATATTGAAGCGGGCAATGCCCTAGTTTCGCGCATAAAAGATGCTGTGGCCAAAACACAAACCCTTGGTGTTTTATCTGACATTGGTGGATTTGGGGGTTTGTTCCGACCAGATTTGGCAGACATTGAAGACCCTGTGCTTGTATCTTCCACCGACGGCGTTGGCACAAAATTAAAGCTCGCCTTTGCCTTTGACAAACACGACACGGTGGGCATTGACCTTGTGGGCATGAGCGTCAACGACATTCTAGTGCAAGGCGCAAAACCATTATTTTTCTTGGATTATTTTGCTACAGGCCGCCTTGATGTAGACAAGGCTCAACAAGTTATCGAAGGCATAGCCGCAGGCTGTAAACTGGCCAACTGTGCCCTACTTGGTGGCGAAACGGCCGAAATGCCCTCTATGTATAGCGACGGAGAATATGACCTTGCAGGCTTTTGCGTTGGCATTGTGGATAATAGCAAAATTATTGACGGTTCTGCCATTCGCATTGGGCAAAAAATTATTGGCATTGCTTCCTCCGGCGTACATTCCAACGGTTTTTCCTTGGTTCGCAAACTGCTTGATGCTAGCAAACTTCAAGGTGACGATATTTTTCCGGGTACCGATAAAAAAGTTTCCGAAGTGCTGCTCACGCCCACCTGTATTTATGTGGATGTAATACGCAACCTCTTGCGCGATGTGGAAATAGCCGGCATGGTACACATTACAGGCGGCGGATTTTATGACAACATTCCCCGTATTTTACCCTCACAAGCCGAAGCTTGCATTAACTTTGATTCTTGGGATATATTGCCTGTATTTACTTGGCTAAAAGAACAAGGCAATCTTTCTTGGCCTGAAATGCTACAGATATTCAACTGTGGCATAGGTTATGTGCTGGTTGTGGACGAAAATCGTGCCGACGAAGTGCTTGCCCGTATTCGTGCCATGGAGCACAATGCTTGGATTATAGGAAGCATAGAACGACGCCAGGACGAATCTGCCGAAGCTGTGCGCGTAAATTTTTAGCGTTCTGCAAGGCAATCCCCGCCAAAGGACTGCAACAAACTGTCAAAAAAGC
>CAYJHG010000029.1:1614-6203 GCA_964369535.1 uncultured Desulfovibrionaceae bacterium | reverse complement strand
AAAGCTTGCTGCTACGTCCTGTGACACGCAAGCTATGGCAAGTTGCTAAGCTTTTATCCAAAGATTTTTTACCCCTGTGTCAGGCTCTTGCTTTGCTAAAATATCTAGTAAAGAAGCAATCTTATCGCCTTCATAGAGTTTTGTGCCCACGGCATCGCTTATTTCATAAGCAAATACTTGGTCCGTAAAAAGGCAAGACAGTCTTTGACTTGCGCCTCCCACAAGGTTGTTTTGGCAAAAATCTGTAAATTTGGCTACATAGTCTATGATTTCTTGTTCTTCTGCAATATCGGCATAGGCATTGCCATAAGGCATAGAAATCATAAGGCGAAGTTTTTTGCTTATGAGCACATATACATATTTCCAATTCTGCATTCCATATCCTGACATGCCACAAGCAAAAAAGTATACGGCATTGTCCCCTTGTTCTTGCAAGGAATTATCAGAAAGAACACTGCGCGTTTCGAAATCGTCAAAAACCTCTTGCATGCGCTCAAAGGTATTGATTGTGCCCAAGGGTTGTATAAAACTTGCGGTGGCAAAAAAACTTTCGTCTATTTGCTGCAATGTATCCATGGCCTTTGTGGGCACTTTTATGGAAGGAATACCATTGCGCTCTAGCATAAGCGCAAAGTATTGCACGGTTTCGTTATTTATCATAAAAATACTCCAGAATATATTACGTTGTAAAATGCTTCAACTCTAACATCATAGGCATCAAATCATAAAAGTCTCTTGCTATAAAATTTTGTTGATATATGGGCAGATCTGTTGCTTGCTTTAGCATGGTGTCGTTAAGATTTGTGAAGAATGCTTTGGAGTTCCAATCTGCATCGCTTAGGCATTTACCCTCTTTTTTTAGTGCAGCGGCGTGCTCTTTCGCCTCATCAAGGCGCTTAATAGCAGATTCCATTTCTTCTTCCGGAACCCTGTCTTGCAACAATTCCCTGTATTCTTCAGTAGTTAAATTAAGCAATGCGTCATGTGTTTCTTCTGTAATATATAAAGGTTTAAACATTTGATTAACACCCCTTAAACCATTAAGCACAAGGCACTGACGCAAATTTTTGGGCTTGGCTAAATCAGTTACTTCTTCCTTTCCTGCCATGTGCATTTTAGAAAGACCCACCATTTCTTTGCTAAAGCTTGCGTCATTATCAATACCTGTGATTTTAACTTGGCATGTTTTAGGGTCAAAGGCAAAAAGGTAATTGCCGCGATGCCTGTCCACTTGGCCTGTAAGGGCGTCCGCCCATTCTAGTTTTGTCAATTCCTTGGCAAGGCTGGCAACAAAAACTCTTTGCTCGTCCAAAGAAAGTATACCTTGAAGATTTTTTAAAGTTACATTTCTATTAAGTAATTTATATATAGATGTTTCTGGATTTAGTAGATGGCTCGCTATGGTTTTGCCTTGAGCAAATTCCATAAAAAGTCCGAATTGCCCTTTGTGCATACCAAGGCTTGACTTAGCTATGGCACTGCCACAACCAATTCTTTCTGCCACTTCTGTGGTTGCCACATTAAGATTATTAAAATATACCGCATCTGCATAACCAAGCTTGCGCACAAGCAAACCATCTATGCCTTTTTTGGCCGCCATTTCAGCCTTAAAAACATATTCTGCTTTTTGCCCTGTGTCTGAAGTATACTTGCACAAATGCACTTCATTGGCGGCACCTTGGCCTAAGGATGTGGTTTCTTCCAAATGCGCGTCAATGGCGTCTAAGGCCACATTGCGTAAGGGAAGATTTCTTAATTTAAGTTCCACCAAGGTGGCAACATTCACAGGACCATGGAAGGCCATGCTAATATATTCACCGCTTTTATGCTGATCTTTGGGATTAGTGTTTATGAAGTCAAATATTCTTTGGCATTCTTTCTTTAAGCTAGGATACCAAGAAAATTTAAGGGAATTTGTTACGCCCGGTTTTTGACGCTCCAATGCATGTAATGGAGTGATGAGATTTTGTATTCTATCGTTAATGCTTTTTTCATTTTGAGCCCGCATTTTTGCAATTTTATTGTTATATACGGTGGGATCGCTCTTTTGCGCTATAGCCAAATCATGATGAAATTCACCTGAAATGATTACGTTCGCCTCAACATGAGCTTCTATTTTATGCAGTGCTTCTAACACTTTTGCTTGGTTTATGGGTTGCTTTTTGAGTAAAGCAAAGACAGCATCCACGTTTTTATAGTGAGTGAGTAAGGCATCCTTCATTTTTTTATTTACTTTACCCAAAGACTTTATGAGTTGCTTGTCAGGGCCTTTGTATGTGGCTTCTAAATCTTTAAGCATGTCGGCAATATTTTCTTTTACTGAACTATTTTTAAGCAGATCAAGGCGTTTTTGCGCAGCATTCAACGCTACATCTATGGCATTAAAGGTTTTTTGGTCAAAATGCATGGTTAAATTTGATCCATGATCCTTTACAGCTAAACCTTGCTTGACACTGTGTAATTTTGCAAAAGCTTCCTGTATATTTCGTGTTAAGTCTTGCATCATTAGAGTAAAATCATTTTCTTGCATCATATTTTTAGAATGTTCTAAACCTTCAATATTTGCATACAAAGTGCTAATTTCATTATGCAAGTGCTGCGCAAGTTGTTCGTTGCCGTGCATGTCTAAGCTTGAAACATTGAGCGCGTCCACAATTTTTTGCCCGTGTAAGTGTTCGGGCAAGCCTTCGTCAGTCACATGTTGCATCATTGTACCAATAAAGTTCAGTATTTCTGAAGCTCTATTGTCACACATCCGCACATGCTTAGTCACGTCAATGCCCGTTTCTTCGCTATACAGCACTAAAGCCGCTCTTAATTTATGTTGCGCCTCTATGCAATTTTTCACCACAGGGTCTACATTTTTGGCATAAACAATATCTTGCAAATTTTTTGCATCCAATTCGGCCATGGTTATATTGGCTTCAAGGAATTTTGCCTTCATTAAGGCTAAGGCAGCTTGTGCCGTACCGCTCAACTTCCCCTTGGTAGGAATAATATCGTCCAAGAACTTTGCGTCTAAGGACTTATTATGAAACTTAACGGTAGCATCGCTTAAACGGTGTAATTGCTCTCTAGTTTCTTGTATTTGCCTAAAAACATGTGGTTCTGCCCTGATGGGAACATGCTGTTCGGCAGGTGGGGTATTTTGCGTAATTTGCGCGCCTTGTGGTTGCTCAATTTCCGTTGACCGCGAAAGGACTTGAGGGGCCGATTGGCTGAGGGCTTTTGTTTGTGACATTATAACCACCGTATGTTATGTGTTTTATTTTACTATAAGAGTCCTGCACAATTATTTTTTCAGTGCAGTTTTGTGAAAATCACAAATTTTTTTAAAACAAAAAAAATCACAGTGCAGGACTAAAAGGCACAAAAATCAATCATTTAACGGCAAAGCAAAGCTATGCCTATTCTTGATTTTTGGTCGCATTGACTACCGTCAACGCTCCAAAAGCCTCCGCACAATGAATTGTGCAGGAGTCTTACTATATACTAAGTGATGCAATAATTAACGTCTTTTAATGCGCTGTTCAAGTTTTTAAGGAATATAGCATAATAAAAAAAGCTCTCCTTCATGGAAAAGCTATGCAATCATTTGAAATTATTTACATTCTGCAAAGTGCATATTTCTTTTTCAATAAAGGACAAAAATGGGATTGGAAAATATTTTTTGAGAGATATGTTTTTTTAAAGCCTCTGTACCATTGCACAGAGGCTTTACTTTACGCATGTAATTACGCTGAATTTTTGCTAATGGTAACCTTTGCCGGGCGCAAAAGGCGTCCTTTGAGCTTATAGCCACGTTGCATAAGACTGCTCACATGGTTTGGCTCCATATCGTCGCGCACTTCGTAAGACAGGGCTTCGTGCCATTCGGGCGTAAAGGCTTCTCCCACGGTGCCAATGGGTTCAAGGCCATGACTTTTTACAGCCTCCAACAAAGATTTGCGAGTCATTTCCACACCCATGAGTATATCTTTGCAAGCTTCGTGTTGACTGCCATATTGTAGGGCAAGGTCAAGATTATCCAAAGTGGGCAAAAGACCGGCTAAAACCTTTTCTGCCGCATAGGTAAGTTGTTCTTCATGTTCGCGAGCTAAGCGCTTTTTATAATTTTCCATTTCGGCCATGGCGCGCAAGCGGATTTGTTCGGCGTCTTGTTTTTCGGTGCAAGTGGGGCACACATATTCAAGACACAAGCCGTGCAAATTTTCCGGCACATGTGGCAAAGTTTGATCTTCGTCAAAGCTGGCAAAGGGGCTGTTTATTTCTTGTTGTTCTTCTTCGACAACATTTTTTTGTGCAGCTTCTTTATATGTATCATGTGGTTTTTTATGTGACATATGAAACTCCTTTTTACGCAATGTGAGCATATAAGACTCTTGTATAATTAATTGCGTAGACACCTTTTTTAAGTTTCCCTTGGGCATGTGTCAAGGGGAAGACCGTGTGTTTTACAAAAGTCTTGGTATGTGCTGTGCCTCATAGCACATGCCTAGGGCGGCCTATGAGTCTTTTCTCGACTTTTATAGTTTTTTTTTGTATATCTTCTTCGTTTGGAACATGCCCATAAGATTAGCAACTTGTGT
>CAYJHG010000029.1:0-1514 GCA_964369535.1 uncultured Desulfovibrionaceae bacterium | reverse complement strand
AAGGAGATTTTATGCTATGCCGCATATTGCATTGTGCTTCTGAAAAAGATTGGCCGCTGCTTGCAGATTTTTTGAAAGGCCGTGAAGATACAGACAAAAGCGTAGACAATGCCGTAAAAGAAATTATAGATAATGTGCGCAGTCAAGGTGACGCTGTGCTTTTGGAATATACAAAACGCTTTGATTGCCCACAATTACCGGAAACAGAAAGTGGTTTTTCTTTGCGCCTTGACGCCAGTGAAATAGCTCGCGGAGCGGCGGCTGTTTCTGGCGAAGACATGGGCATTATAGCCGAAGCAGCTGCAAACATACGCTCTTTTCACGAAGCGCAAATGGAAAAATCTTGGTTTATAACCCAAGACGACGGCAGCATATTGGGGCAAAAGGTCACTCCCGTGGATCGTGCCGGACTCTATGTGCCGGGTGGCCAAGGCGGCAATACGCCCTTGGTTTCAAGCATGCTTATGAATGCCATTCCGGCACAAGTGGCAGGTGTTACAAGCTTGGCCGTGGTTTCACCGCCGCGTGCTGACGGAAGCATTAGCCCTCACATATTAGCAGCCGCACACCTGCTTGATATTGATGAAATTTATCGTATGGGCAGCGCTTGGGCCATTGCGGCCTTGGCCTATGGTTCAGAATCCATTGAACCTGTGGATGTGCTGGTAGGGCCTGGAAATATATATGTAACCACAGCTAAGCGCATGGTGCAAGGGCATGTGGGCATTGACATGATTGCAGGGCCTAGCGAAATATTGGTCATTGCAGACGGCACTATCAATCCTGCATGGGTGGCAGCAGACATGCTTTCGCAAGCGGAACATGATACTTTAGCTTCTGCCATATGTATCACCGACGCTGCCTTTGTGGCAGAGGCTGTGCAAAACGAATTGCAAATCCAATGCGAAGCTCTGCCTCGGTCAGAAATTGCCAGAAAGTCCTTACAAAATTTTGGGGCCATCATTGTTGTACCGCATATGCGAGTGGCGGCCAGCCTTGCCAATAAAATAGCCCCTGAACATTTAGAGCTTTGTGTGCGTGATCCATGGAATATATTACCTCATATTCGCCACGCAGGGGCCGTATTTATGGGTTCGCATTCGCCCGAAGCTGTGGGAGATTATTTTGCTGGCCCAAACCATGTATTACCAACCATGGGTACAGCGCGTTTTTCTTCTGCCCTTTCGGTGCAAACATTTTGTAAGCGTAGCAGTATTGTGGCGGCTTCGGCTGCTTTTGTGCAAAAAAATAGCGCATCTATTGCAAGACTTGCACGGCTTGAAGGGCTTGAAGCCCATGCCCGTTCCATGGAATGCAGGGTTAAAAAAAGCTTTCATGAATAATCAAGTAAGAAAATCAATATAGTGTAAAAAATCACAAGGCTAGGCAATATTTAATTGCTAAATACACATAAACAATGTATGCATGTCAGATACAGTTCTTGAGCTATAAGGGGAAAAACTTATGAAAGTAGTTATGCAAACAAATATCACCGCATTTCCATTGATTGCCAA
>CAYJHG010000028.1:0-10012 GCA_964369535.1 uncultured Desulfovibrionaceae bacterium | reverse complement strand
GTAATTTCCCCTGCCATAAGCAAATGAATTTCGCCGTGGCGTCCTATGGTGGGCAATTCTGCCTCTTCAGCACTAGGCCAGATATCTGGGCTGTCGTACACAATTTGTAATTTTTTTACGTCAAAATCTTCATATTCTGCTAGGCAAGCTTGCTCAAGTATTGTACGGGTTTTAGCATTATCGCATCGCACAAAGGCAGCATCATTAGCCTTAACAGCAATAAATTTAAGATTTTTTAAATCTTTAGTATGCACATTAAACGAAAATGGAATTCCAAGAGCACAAGAAGCCATCCAAGCACTTGTAGCTGTGCTTTGCGCGTCAAGTGCATGCAAATGTTCAGCATTATCATCTACAGACCAGCGGATGAGATTAACACCTCTTGCTAAATTCCATATATATTTAAGACTTCTAAACACATTCAGCCTATAGCTTATAGGAATAAAAGACCAACATTTCCAAAAAGTTGAAGGTTTACCGTGTGTGGAAAACAATAAAGAAAATATATTAGCAATATTTCTAAAAAATCCCTGCCTGCGTGTGGGCACTGGCAAAGAATATTCACCACCAGCTATGGCGGCAAGACTTAAACCCTGCATGGAGTATACGCGCATTAAGATATTTTCTTCATGCAAATTAAGCACATGCTGCACATCTGCGGTGCCATAAGGAGTAGGAAAGTGATTAACAACACAAACCGCATTCAAAATTCTTTGCTTACTTTCAAGAATTTGCACTTTGCCTGTGGGGGCCGGCACCGGATCGCGCCTTTGGCAATGGAGCAAGCCTTCTTCCAGCATATATACACTGTCGCAATATTCCGCCACACTAGGATCGTGAGTCACTATAACCATGGCAATGCCGCCCTCATGCGCAAGGGTGCAGAAATTTTCCATAATAACTTTTGAGGTACGAGAATCCAGAGCTCCTGTGGGCTCATCAGCCAAAAGGATGCGCGGATTATTGACCATGGCACGTGCAATGGAAACCCTTTGCTGTTCTCCACCAGAAAGGCGATTGCTCCGATAACTTATTCTGTGTGAAAGACGTACAAGCTCAAGGGCGCGAACAACTCTTTCCCAGCGTTCTTCAGCTTTAACATTTTCATAAATAAGAGGAAATTCAACATTTTCAAAAACTGTGGAGTGGTCAAAAAGATTATTGCTTTGCATAACAAAGCCCATATTACCGCGCCTAAAAGCAGAAGTTTCTTCATTAGTTAAAGAAAGTATATCTGTATCAAGCACCTGCAATGTGCCGCTGTCTGGTTTATGCAACATGCCAAGCACATGCAACATAGTTGATTTGCCACAACCGGAAGGCCCCATAATGGCGGCCATTTCTCCGGGAAGAACTTCAATATTTACACCACGCAACACGGGCGGAAATCCTGGATAGCATTTATATAAGTCTTGTGCCTGTATAAGAGGAGTCATAAATCACCTATTCAAAGCGTAGAGCCGTAACCACATCCATACGACTGGCTTGAAGGGCTGGGTACATGCCACCAGCCACACCAATAATGGCAGAAAAAAGAATACTTCCGACGCTACTTAAAGCCAACAAAGGATATGATATTGAACTACCTAAGAAAAATGCGCCCAGTTCCACACAAAAAGTACCAATAAAAATTCCAAGTACACCACCAGCTACAGATTTACACAAGGCTTCCATAAGGAATTGTGCCAAAATATCAATATCAGCGCCCCCCATGGCTTTTTTTAAACCCACTTCCCTTGTACGAGCCCTTATAGCTGCAAATGTTCCGTACCAAATACCAAAACCACCCAACAATAACGAAGCCATAATACCAAGCCAAAGTAAAGCTTCTACAAATATAAACGTATTTTGAACGCGATCCAATTGTTCATGGCGAGTGCGCAAAGTCAAATATGGTGCGTCTTGATGTTTTGCTATTATTTCAGGAATAATTTTTTCGAGTTTGGCTATATCTTCCCAACTAATGGCGCGAATAAAAAGCCTTGATAATTTGCCTCCCCCCCACTGCCTATCATGCATGGTAGTTGTGGGTAAAAAAGCATTTCGTATTCCTCCCCCAAGCATAACCCCACCAACAACACCAACCACTTCAAAAAGATCACCATTTAATGTAATTGTTTTGCCTATGGCATTTTGTGCAGAGTCATAAAGATTATTAGCTAATTCCCAACCCACAATAAGCACACGACGGCGATTTTTTAAATCATTATCAGAAAAAAACCGTCCTGCCACTAGGGTTGCAGAAAATGTTTCCCAATAATACTGATCAGCAGAAGTAAAAACAATGGGAACAACAAGCTCTTTATTGCGTACAGTATGATAAAACTCGCCAATATATTGGCTTAAGCTGGCAACTTCAGGCAAACTACGCAAAGCCTCAATGGTATCTGGCTGAAATTCACGCAAAGGTTGGCCCACATAGTTTCTATCTTCTAAGAGCGCTTCAACAATATTAACCCCACCCATCAAAACCATATCTTGTCCAATATTATAGCGAATTTCTCCACCAAGAACGGACAAAGTTATAAAGGCTGTAATACCAAGGGCAATGGAAGCAATAACACCATAAGCACGCTGGCGTATGACTTGGCGCAAACTTACACGCAAAAGGTCGGAGCTTGAAATCATAAAAAACCTTATTTATTCCATTGCATATGGCGAACAACGCCACCTTTTACCACATGATAACGTATGCCGTGCCAATCTATATGCCACACCTTAATGGTATGCACATACACCTTCAAAAGCATAGCCATTCCCAAAGTAAATCCTTTAATCCAAGATAAGGCATTTATTGCACAAGGCAAGCCCTTACGCCATTGCAGCATAATACATAAAAGTAAGGATAAATGCATAAAAGCCCCCAAAACATAAAAGGGTTGTATGGGCGCGTCAAAAATTCCAAGCAATATAATACAAAGAGAAATGACCACAGGTAATGCAAGCACGCAAGCAAACACACCTAAAAGGTACCACTGTGGCATGATACAAAATTTCAAAAAAAGTATTTGCCTTTGCATCCAAGCTTGCCATGTGGAAAATGTATACTCTGTCACTTCAGTGCTTAACAAGGCATGCGGGCAAAGTTGTACATGCACGCGTTTTTGCATAAGCATTCCCGCCAAAGAACAATCATCCACCACATTATTTTGCCAAAAAGTGGCAATATCATGCTCTAAAAAAACGCGGCGCGACATGGCCATGGCACCACCCCATGGCTGCGTAAAAACAGAAACAGCTTGCAACACGCGCATGAGCAACACACTGGCCATATAGGCAATGCTTACTATGTGCTCTTCCTTGGGCAATACTTGATGATAGCCTGTGGTAAAACCGGCTTCACCGCGTATTATAGGAGCCACAAGTTCTTGTAAAAAATCAGCTTCTGCCGTATGGGTACTGTCGCAAAAAACATATATATCTGCCCTTAAACCAAGGTGTTCAATGGCTTTGAGCGTATTATGGTTTTTTTGGCCGCAGGTTTTGGTGTCTCCGGCAACAACACATTCAAGAAGAGGATATTCTTTTTGCAATTCCATAGCCAAAATATAAGCCGGGTCATTAGCACTTGCTGTAACAATTACAGGAATATAATGGGGATATTCTTGCGTCAATAAAGAACGCAAGGCATTTTCCATGCGAGGATTAGACCCCTTAGCCGGAATAATCATGCCAAGCATGGGTAAATCTTTAGGGGAATATTCACGATATAAATGCACATCAGGCGATTTTTTGGCAAAAATAACTCTACGCGCCCCAAGCCAAATGAGCCACAAAAGTATACATTGTACACACGCTATAAGAGCCCAAAGCATCATAACTTTACTCCACTAAAGGCCCACATTTTTCAGTAAGCCTAACATGTTGTTCTCTTTGTCCCGTAAGCTCCACCGAAAAACCGTTTTCAAGGGTTATTTTGCCTGTGACTTCACGGTCATTCACATAATTCCCTTCAAAGCGATGGCCAGAATTATGGTATAAATACAGCATATTTTGTACATCTTTACTGCCATAAAAATGGTACACGTCCGTTTGTCCATTGGCTAGTTTGAGCAAAAGCACACCGTGCATCTTGCCAGTATCAGAAGTACACACCCCCGCCATATATGTAGAAGTGTATAGTTTACCCGACCACAATTCCCCATAGATTTCCACAGGACTTTCCGCCGCAGTAACTTCAGTCACAACATCTTGTTTTTGCGTAGCATTATCTTCTTGTTGCGCCAAGGCAAGGCTTCCAGGCATACTCAAAGAAAAGAAGTAGAACACGCAAAAAGCGCATTTGATAAATAAAAAAGATATATGTTTCATTAAAAATAGCTTTATATATGTATTTTAACAATTATATAATTAAGGAAGTTGCCAAACATTGCGTATAATGACAAACTTGCATACAGTGGGCTGTATAGCATTGATAACTCACTTTCTGCAACATTCTTTTTTGCCCATTCAAAAAAGCAGTAACATACTAAATTTTAACTCTATACACCAGAGAAAGCTATGCCAAAAGTAATTTTTATACTTATAGACGGTCTCAATGCCAAAAGCACAAACCATATGGGCTTTATGGCTGCCTGCACTGAGCAAACAGATTTTTCTATTACATCAGGCTGCTTGCACTGTGAATTACCGCCCGTATCAAGACCCATATACGCCACGCTTTTCACCGGCCTACCTCCTTTAAAAACAGGTATCACCGCAAACAACATGTGGCAATTACCACAAAATATACTAAAACGCAGTTTTTTTACTAAAATGCACACAAAAGGCCGCAAATGTGCAGCGGCAGCCTTTCACTGGATGCGTGAACTTTATTTTGCCGAAGCCTATGTGGCAGCAAAGCACAGATTAAGCCTTAACGAAAATCACGGTTTACAAAATGCCATATATTATATGGATGACACCTATCCTGACAGCTATGTTCTGCAAGATGCCGAAAGTTTGCGTTTGCAATACGCGCCGGATTTTTTGCTTATACACACCATGGGCGTTGACCATGCAGGCCATATGCACGGAGGAACCAGCGACAAATACAGACAAGCTGTGCGCAATATAGACCTATTGCTTGCCAAATACATGCCCTTGTGGCTTGCAGAAAATTACATGATCATTGTCACCAGCGACCACGGAATGCATGCCGACGGCGCCCATAACGACACATTAGAAGAAGTGCGCTCTGTACCCTATTGGATATTGCAAGAGCACTTGCCTTTTTCGCAAAAATGCATCACAAGTCAGCAAGATTGGTATGCGTATTTATGTGAAATATTTACTGTATAAATGCCCTATCTTCTGCGCGCAAGGCAGCATCTTCTTGCCCCATGGACCGTAAGGCCAAAGCCAAAACCTTCCAAGTGGGCGCATGATTAGGGCGCAAGCCAAGGCTTTTGCGTGCCAACATTTCAGACATGGCAGGATCTTCGCCACTTTGCAAATAAATATCTGCCAACATTGACAAAGCCGATGCATCCTGAGGATTTCGCAAAAGTGCTTCGTGCAGCAATTCACGCGCTTCGGCATTTTTTCGCTGCTTCAAAGCCACTTTAGCAAGGTGACGTCTGGCCATGCCGCCATAGCCTTTGTTTTGGTCTTCAAGTTTTGCCGCCACAGCATAATATTGTCTGGCTTGAGTATAGCGCCTGCCATCTTCTGCCAATTGTCCCAAACGGATATGTGCAAAATAATGCTTGGTATCTGCCTCAATACACTGACGAAAATACCGAGCAGCACTGCGTTTTTCTGCAAGACCTTGGCACACAGTGCCAAGATTATACAATGTGGCCGCAAATTCGCTGTTGCTTTGTTCGCTGGGGGGTGCTTTTTTCCAAAGTTTCAGTGCCTCTTTAAAATAATTTTGGGCTTCATGGGGGCGAGAAAGTGCCGCCATACATACACCCAAAGAATTCCAGGCCATGGCATTGGTGGCATCTGCCAAAAGCGACAATTTATATTCTTCCACGGCACCAAAAACATAGCCACGGCTATAGTGCTGATCCGCACTGATATTAAGGGCTAAGGAGCCCATAAGACCCACTTGAGGCTTTGGTAAAAGTAAAGCCAAATCAAGAGCTTTACGACAATGATCCAATATATCGCCCTTGCTGCTTTGCAAAAAAGGATATGAAGCAAGCCCCACTGCCAAAGACATTTTTACATTTTCTGCTTTTTCAACAAGGCAAACATATTTTTCGTGCAATTCTTTCGCCGACTGGCTTCCATGAAAAAACACAAGGCTTGATTCTCCATAGCGGCCACACAGCGTGGGCATGTATTTTTGACTTGAGTCGTGCAGGTTTTCTAGGCAAAGCTCTGCTACCTTATCCATGGCAAAGTGTGTGCTTTCTGTGGCTGCGTCCATGGCTTCTTCTAATGCTGTAACTCCTGTATGCTCAAAGGCATTGGGGCCTTGCCAACGTATAATGGCTAGGGCAAAAAAAGCGCAAGCTTCGCTTTCTAAAGGTAATCTTCGTAAAAACTCCCCATGCGAAAGCAAAGGAATGCTTTTCTTTGCCGAAGAAACAAACACTTCTCCAGCCAAGGCATTCATGTTTTTTTGCGGCAAGGTAATTTCTTGGCTATCAGTAGAAAGATGTAAAAAATCCCCTACTTGTATAAGCCATGTGGGGTCTTCGTGTTGCAAAACTTCGGCCAATGCTTGCGCATATCCCACCGATGTGAGCACAAGCTCACCCTTGCGCTTTATTTGCCCTTGATAAAAACCCCAAAGGCTAAAACGCTGCCCCTCTTGCGCCCCCACATGCCTACCTAAATTGGTCACCACAGCGCCTTCGGGCAAAATTTCTCGAACAATACCCCCTTGAGCCAAAAGATGCCCATAGGCTAAATAGCGGCCATGAATATCGACCTTTTCTTCTAAGGGCAGGTGCAAGCTTCTTTCATAGGCCATTTCTACAGCCACGCGAGCTTTATGTAAAAGGTGAAAATTTTGCTCCATCATGGGCAAAGCAAGGCGCCTATGCTCCATATCCAAGGGATATAAGGCATACCCTGCCACAGAATGTAAACGTATAATACGCTTGCTTTGAGCATGTTCTAGGGTGACTTCTTCCACTCTAGCCATGATTTCTTCCATAAGTTTATGGCAAGAAGTGCGTGTGGCCATGGGTACAAGCAATGTGCATTCATATTCACCACTGCGCGCTGCAAGTATTTCTTGGGGTAAGTCTTTTTGCAGAGCACTTGTCCAAGCAGAAAGAGCTTCATGCGCAAAAACATGCCCAAACTCCACAGCCAAAGAAGGCAAAGCGGGGCAACGTAGCACAATAAGCCCTATGCAAGCTTTGTATAAAGGTGCCTGATGCGGAGTGATTTCAGAAGAACTTGGCGCATTTAAAACATCAAAATGCAAAAGAGCCATATCGGCATCTTGTTCCATACGCATAAAAAGACGGTTCATGCGTGCAAGGCCGGTCAGTTCATCGGTGCGGCTTTGCTTAATACTCACAATATGCTCAAGGCAAAGCTGCGTTATGGCAGTAAAAGAAGGCAATAAGCGCTTGACACTTGCCCTATCCACACCACGCGCCATAAAAACACCCAAGAACTCCTCTTTCCACCAAAGGGGCAAAAGCAAGGTTCGTTCGCGTGAAATCCATTCTGCTTCGTTCTTGGCTCTTTGCGGTGCAGGGAAATATAAACTATGGCTGGTAAAAGAAATAAGGCCACGCAAGGCTTTGGCCAAGTGGACTTCAAGTTCTATTAAATCACTTCTTTGTAAGGATACTTTATACATATTTTTCATGTCGCGTAGTATGACATAAAATCAAGAAAAAGTCTAGAAATAAGAGCAAAATCCGCTCAATCGCTTTCGGGCGTTTGTGCCGCCTAAGACAGCAAAGCTATCTTAGCATCAAGGTACAAAAATCAGCCATTTAACTGGCAAGCAAGGCTCGCCCTACTCCTCATTTTGGGTCGTACAATTGATTGCTCGGTTATCTTAAATGACGAAATACAAGGAAGCGAAAAAGGTCAAGGCGTTATGCACTAGACAATTCGCAAGCACTTTAACTTTTTTGCATTGACGACGCAGAGTGCTTTTTTTGAACACCCTAGATAGTGTCGTCAAATAGTGATTTTTTGCGTATATCAAGGAAGATGAGCTTATTTTGAGGGAGTGTATTCTTCTCATACTTGACCGAAAAAATAAGCGAAATCTGACGCAGATATATGTAAAAAGGCGCATTTGACGACACTATCTAAAAACAAACTCTTTAAATTAATCCTTAGGACGCGCCTGCACAAGAGCAATATTTCTGACAATTTGCTTGATCATTTCTTGTTTTTCTATATTAGAAAAAAGCACCACCGTGCCTGGGTGCACATAGTGAGAGGGAAAGTCATTTAAGGTCAAAGCGTATACATCTTGTAAATCTTTGGCGCTTAAGCTCAAATTTTCCTGTTCCACAAATTTTTTTAAAATTTTGCGCACTATAAGTTCATTACGGTTGTAAACACTATCAAAATCAACACCTTCAATATTATAGTCATCTCTTAATTTACGCATTTTTTTCTCCGTATACGTTTTTATTAACAATATTTTTTATTCTATACGGAAAAAAACAAAAAATAAATAGACACAGCTAGCCAAAAATTTGGTAACCCTTTAAGTTGAGCACACAATTTGAGTAAATATTACACTATTTTTCAACTAGTTATCCTTAATTATTAAGCAAAAAAAAAATTCCCTTATGATACCTCTTGGCAGGGCAAATATTTTGTGCTAAAAATAACAAGTAGGACGATTTTTATTCTTAATAACCGTTAATCAACCTTTATTTAAGGAGCTTAGTTATGTCTGCACTTGTTATAGGTCACATGAACCCCGATACCGATAGCATTATTTCTGCCATTGCTGTTGCCGATTTGTATTCCAAACGCGGCACAGAGGCCAAAGCTGTTGCCCAAGGAAAACCCACACCCGAAACCGAATTTGTTCTTAATAAGTTTGGCTTAGCAGCTCCCGCCGTGGTGGAAGATGTGGCCGGACAAAAGCTTGTCCTTGTGGACTTTTCTGATTTAGCCCAAGGCCCCAAGGGCATGGACTCTGCAGAAGTTGTGGGTATAGTTGACCACCACAAACTTGGCGATGTAACAACTTCTAATCCTTTAGAAATTTGGACATGGCCTGTGGGCTGTACTGGCACAGTCATTAAAGCCATGTACGATTTTTATGGTGTAGAACTTCCCAAGGGCATAGCCGGTGGACTTTTGTGCGCCATTTTGTCCGACACAGTTATGTATAAATCCCCTACTTGCACCGATGCTGACAAAAAAGCCGTTGAAGAATTGGCAAAAATCGCTGGTGTAAGCGACATCATGGCTCTTGGCATGGAAATGTTTAAAGTAAAGAGTGCCGTAGACGGCGCTTCCATGCAAGACCTTGTTTTCCGTGACTACAAAGACTTTGACATGAACGGCAATAAAGTTGGTATTGGCCAATTAGAAGTTGTGGATCTTAGCATGTTAGACGCAGTGAAAGACGGTCTTTATGCAGAAATTACCCGCGTTAAAAGCGAAGGCCGCCACAGTGTTTTCTTACTCCTCACAGATATCATGAAAGAAGGCTCTGAAATGCTTATCGTTTCTGATGATGCTTCTGTTGTGGAAAAAGCCTTTGGCGTAAAAGCAGAAGGCAAATCTGTATGGCTTGACGGCGTTATGAGCCGCAAAAAACAAGTTGTGCCCAACTTTGAAAAAGCCTTTAAATAATTTTTATATTTACAAATAAACACAAAGCGAGCGCTTTGTAAAAAAGCGCTCGCTTTAGAGTGCTGACATTCGTCAGCACGCCCGATAAATCAAGAGTAGGCGAAATTTATTTGCGCCATTAAACGATTGATTTTCGTGTCTTTCCGCTTGGCAGCTCTGCTGACATTAGCGGCGCAAACCCCACGAAGTGGAGTTTGTCATCAAATTGAGACGGGTGCTTTTTCCAAAGCGCTCGCCTTTATTTTTGTGCTGTATTTATAAGACTTGCACCTTAAAAAAACAT
>CAYJHG010000027.1:0-10049 GCA_964369535.1 uncultured Desulfovibrionaceae bacterium | reverse complement strand
CACTTCGGGCTGACATAGAGCACCTAATATGGCGCATGTGCCCGTATCGCTTACAAGGCCGCCCGTTTGTTTTTGCAAGGTAGCAAGGCGCGTTAAATGGCTTGGCACTTCATGGTAAATCCAGCATTCAGGTTGCGGCGTCTTTTCAAGCAGGCTTTTCCAGTCTTGCATGCGTCCCATTCTGTTACCTTTTGGGTGCACACCATGGTCTTGGGCTGCAGCAAGAACCCTGTGGGGCAAAGGCAAAGCCCATTGGCGTAATTGTTGTTGCCAAAGTGTGGCGTCGTAATCACATAAATATATGGGCACAGCATTTTGTGGTGCTGTTTCTTGTATTTCAATGCCGTATTGTAATACTTTATTAATGTCATCATGAATGCCTGCTGCAGCACTTTGTGCGCAATAGACTTTGTGCCCGGCTTTTATGTGTTGCAAAAGTGCACCGGTAAAGCCTCCGCCCATATTGTGCCCGTGTAACCAAATGCTTTGACCCGTAATAGTCAGCTCTTCAATGCGTTTTTTTACAAGGCGCGCTGGAGAAGGCAATACAAAGCGCGGCCAATTTTCCGGCGTCAATTCAGGAAGTGCCAAAAGCACATCTTGGGTACCACTGCCAATATCTAGGCAGAGTATGGGGCCGTGAGTTTGTAAAAGTTGTGAAAAATTATGGTCTGTATTTTCCATTTATTTGCCAATGCGTGGAGTTTAAAATGTTACAGTGTAAAATTGCAATGCATTGGTTTACCTTTAAGTGGTGAAGTTCGCAAGTGCGGAGTTGCATAAAATTTTTAACTGCACAAACAGTTTTTTTACATTTTTGTGTGGAATTAAAAACGGCATTTTTATGATAGATTTTTCTACAAAAAAGTGTGTTCTTTGTAATGGGCTTTATTTTTAGGTAATTTTTTTAATACTACAAGCTGAGTGAGTATTTTTTCTGTTTTGTATGCTTTTTTATGTTTTCTTTTTCACATTTTTGTAGAAAAAAGTTGGTTCAAATGGCTCTTTTGAATATTGTTTACGGGTTGTGCTCCTAATAAAAATAAACATTACAAAGTATTATATTAGCATAAGTTCTTTTTTGCAAGGTTTGGCACGTCTTGTGCTATAGGAATTCCCAGCAGTACATACGGGCATTGCACGAAGTTTTAATAAATTGTTATGCCCAATAATCGTTAAACATTATGAACCTTTTATAGAACTAGGTAAAAGTTAAGGAGTTTATTATGACATCGTCGCGCCGTCTTGCCGTTATGGAGGCTTTTTCTGCATCACCCAATGCCATTGATGACACCGAAGGGCATTTGACCCCAAATGTGGAAATGGGACGCCATTTTGCAAAAGACGTTTTTACCATACATGTGATGCGTGAACGCTTACCCAAGGATGTTTTTAAGCAATTGGCATTAACCATTCGCGAAGGCGCCCAACTGCCCGCAGAAATTGCCAATGTGGTGGCTTCTGCCATGAAAGATTGGGCCATAGAGCGCGGTGCCACCCACTATACGCACTGGTTCCATCCCATGACCGGCTTTACAGCCGAAAAGCACGATGCTTTTTTAACATTATCTTCTGATGGCCATTTGCTCAATGAATTTTCCGGCAAAATGCTCATCAGTGGCGAACCTGACGCTTCTTCCTTCCCTTCTGGCGGTATACGTTCCACATTTGAAGCTCGTGGTTATACGGCTTGGGATCCCACAGTTCCTGTATTTTTGCTTCCCGGTAAGCTTGGGCATACTCTGCATATTCCTTCCATGTTTTATTCTTATTCCGGTGAAGCCCTTGACCGTAAGACGCCGCTTTTGCGTTCTATCAGCGCTGTTTCGCGTCAAGCTTTGCGTATTTTGCGCCTTTTTGGTAATGAAAATGCGAGCTATGTGCGCCCCATGGTGGGTGCCGAGCAAGAATATTTCTTGGTCGATCGTCGCTTAGCTGCTCTTCGTCCGGATTTGTTGCTCACAGGGCGTACTTTGCAAGGGGCACCTTCGCCTAAAGGCCAAGAAATGGAAGACCACTATTTTGGTGACATTCCAGGACGTGTGACGGCCTTTATGCACGATGTAGAAAAACGTCTTTTTGCCTTAGGTATTCCGGTAAAAACGCGCCATAATGAAGTGGCTCCCGGGCAATTTGAACTTGCTCCCTTGTATGAAGAATGCAATATTGCCACTGATCATAATATGTTAACCATGAATATTTTACGCCATACGGCTGGCGAACACGGTTTTGTGTGCCTTTTACACGAAAAGCCTTTTGACGGCGTCAATGGTAGTGGCAAGCACAATAACTGGTCTTTGTGCACTTCTGAGGGTGAAAATCTCTTAAATCCTGGTGAGACACCTTTGAATAATGCGCAATTCTTGGTGTTTCTTGCAGCCACCTTGCGTGCTGTGCACAAGCACAGCATGGCTTTGCGCCTTGGTACTGTGGGTGCTGGCAATGACCACCGCCTTGGTGCTAACGAAGCGCCACCTGCTATTATTTCAGTATTTTTGGGTGACCAGCTCACCGATGTATTGGATGCCATAGTTTCTGGCACAGACCAACGCGAAGGTACTAAGCCCTTTATGAGTATCGGTGTGGATGTGTTGCCCCCATTGCCCAAGGATTATTCTGATCGTAACCGTACAAGTCCTTTTGCTTTTACGGGTAATAAGTTTGAATTCCGCGCTGTGGGTTCTTCGCAATCCATTGCCCCTGTGAATATTTCTTTAAATGCCGCTGTGGCTTGCGCTCTTGATGATATTGCCACAGAGCTTGAAGCTTCTGTAAATTCCGGAACTGCCTTAACTGACGCTTTGCAAGCGCTTTTACCGCGTATTTTCAGTGAGCATATGGCTGTTGTGTTTAATGGTAATGGCTATTCAGCCGAATGGCCCATTGAAGCAAAACGCCGTGGCTTGCCAAATCTTGCCACTACAGTGGAAGCTCTTGAGCGCTATAATTATCCGGAAGTTATGGACATGTTTTTGCGCAGTGGCGTTCTTACAGAACGTGAAATGCTTGCTAGACAAGAAATTTTGCTTGAAACTTATGTAAAGCTTATTAATATTGAAGCCAATGTGTGCGCAGGCATGGTTCGCGAGAGTATTTTACCTGTGGGTTTACGTTCGCAAAAAGAAGCGGCAGAACTTGTGATGCAAACACGGGCAGTGCTTGACACTGACGCTACCTTGCCTGAAGAAGAGCATTTCACTGCTTTACGTCAAGTGTGCCTTGATTTAAATGTAGCTTTAAAGAATCTTGACACTGCACGAACTGCAGAACATGAAGGCGACACTTTAAGTCATGCATATTATATGTTAGAAAAAGTGCTTCCTGCCATTGTGGAATGCCGCAAGTATGCAGATGCCCTTGAGCTTATGGTAGAAGACGCTGTGTGGCCTTATCCACGATATGCCGAGATGTTGTGGATAAACTAGTTATTTTACAACACTTTTAATTTTCCCCACTACTAAATGCGTTTACTTGGGATTACTAAAATCTTAAGTAAACGCATTTAAGCGGTTAAAAAATATAAAAATGAGGAGTAGTGCATGAGCAATTTATTTAATCCTTTGGAAGAGCATGACGCTTGTGGTGTAGGTTTTGTGGCGCGTCTTTCTGGTGTGCCCAGTCATCAAGTTATAGCAGATGCTCTGACGGCTATGGCCCGTTTGGCACATAGGGGTGCGCATGGCAGCGGAGATAATTCCGGTGACGGTGCAGGATTGCTTATGCCATTACCCAGAAACTTTTTTAAGCGTCAATGGCCAACTTTGCAGGCTTTAGATGCAGACAGTGTTTTTGCGGTGGGACAGCTTTTTATGCCGCAGGAAGAGCGCACCCATGCTTCTATTATGCGTATTATTCGTGAATGCCTTGAAAGAACAAAACTTTGTTTAGAAGATGAACGTGCTGTGCCCTTGGATGTGGATATTGTGAGTGCTTCAGCGCGAGCTACTATGCCGAATATGTTGCAAATTTTAGTGCGCCCAGCTGCGGGTTTGTGTGCAGAAAAAGCTTGTGGTGAAGGTTTTGAGCGCACTTTGTATTTAGCACGGCGTCGCATGGAAAAAGCCGTGCAGGCATGGCTTGAAAATGAAGGCATGGATCGCAATGTTTTTTATGTGGTAAGCTTATCGGCACGAAGTATCATTTATAAGGGTATGTTGCCGGGGGCGTGTTTGGCTGATTTATATCAAGATTTGCTGGATACAAATTTTACGGCACCCTTTGCTGTATTCCACGAGCGTTTTAGTACCAATACTTTGCCTTCATGGCGTTTGGCACAACCTTTTAGAAATGTAGCGCATAATGGCGAAATAAATACTATTCGTGGCAATGGAGCTCGCATGCTGCGACGTCAGCCCCAGATGTCTTCAAAACTTTTTGGGGTCGAATTACAGGATCTTTTCCCTATTATTGACGAAAGTGCCAGCGATTCTGCACGCCTTGACGGAGCTTTGGAATTGCTTGTGCGGAGTGGATATTCCATGGAACATGCGCTCATGATGCTTTTGCCTGAGCCATTTGGTTCTGCATTTGTTATGGGGGATAATAAACGGGCTTTTTATGAATATCATGCTGCCTTGATGGATCCTTGGGATGGCCCAACGGCTTTGGTTTTTACCGATGGCTATAGCCGTGTGGGAGCCATGCTTGACCGCAATGGTTTGCGACCTTGTCGCTCTACGGTGTCACAAGACGGCATGGTGGTGCTTGCTTCTGAAACGGGTGTTATGGATGTGGAGCCAGAGCGCATTGTAAGTAGGCAACAATTACGGCCACGGCGTATGCTTATGGTGGATTTAGAGCATGGGCGCATTGTTTCTGACGCGGCCATTAAAGGACATGTGGTGCGAGAAAAGCCCTATCGTCGCTGGCTTAAGCAGTGCGGCATAGGCTTGGCTGATCTTATGCATGATGATGGTGATGCTAACTCTTTAGCACAGGAAGCTTCCACCGATGTTTCTTATACGCAAGCACTTTTTGATTATGATGATAAGCGGTTAAAATCTGTACTCTTGCCCATGGCTAGAGACAGTCAAGAACCTGTGGGGGCCATGGGGCATGATGTGCCTTTAGCGGTGTTAGATACACAACCTAAGAGTTTGTTTGAATATTTCAAGCAACAATTTGCCCAAGTTACCAATCCTCCCATTGATCCATTGCGTGAAGAACTTTCCATGTCGCTTATGAATTTTGCGGGGCGTGAACATAATATATTGGAACCGGCTCCGGAAAATTGTGCTATTTTGCGTTTGCCGCATCCTTTTCTTGACCGCAATGAGCTAAAGCATGTGCGTATGTCCACACGCAAGGAAGTGCAGGCGCATACTCTTGATGCCACATTTGCTTTGCCAGAAAAAGGTGGGGAAGCAGCTTCTCTTGAGCAGGGTTTGCAGGCCATGTTTAAAGCTGCGGAACAGGCTTTGGAGCAGGGCGCTACAATTTTAATTATCAGTGATGCCGCGGTTAATGCCAAGCGTGTGCCCATACCGTCTTTATTGGCCTTGTCTGCTGTGCACCATCATTTGCGTCGCGTGGAAAAGAGACATTTGTGCGGTCTTTTTGTGGAAACGGGTGAGGCTTTTGAAGTGACGCATATGACTTTGCTTTCTGCCTATGGTGCCAGTGGTATTTGCCCATATGCAGCGCTTGATTCGGTGAAACATTTGGCTGAACAAGGTAAGCTTGGACAAATATTACCGCATCAAGCTCAGGCAAATTATATAACCGCTTTGAAAAAAGGTATGCTTAAGGCTTTTGCAAGGCTTGGTATTTCTACACAGCGTTCTTTTAGAAGCGGGCATTATTTTGAAGCTCTTGGCCTTGAGAGAGCTTTTGTGGAAAAATATTTCACAGGCACGGTTTCGCGCATTGGCGGTGTGGGACTTTTAAGTGTGGCTAAAGATGCAGTGATAAGACATGCCAAAGCGCATGGCGATGCTACGTTGCCTGCAAAGCAAAATTATACTTTATGGACAAAAGAAAGTGTGCGCGCTTTGCAAGAAGCTGTGCGCAATAATGACGCTAAATCCTTTGCCAAATATACGGCAAGCAATGATGTGCAGGATAATCCTATCACTTTGCGCAGTCTTTTTGCGTATAAAAACGTAACACCTATAGCCTTGGAGCAAGTGGAAGACAGTGCCAGCATTGTAAAGCGTTTTGTGGGTGCAGCCATGTCTTTTGGTTCTTTGAGCAGCGAAGCCCATGAAACCATAGCAGAAGCTTGTAATGGTGTTGGGGCGCGCAGTAATTGTGGTGAAGGTGGTGAAGATCCACGGCGTACCAGCATAGGCAAAGATGGTAGGGACATACGCTCTAGGGTGCGGCAAGTGGCTTCTGGTCGATTCGGGGTAACGGCTACCTATCTTGCCCATGCCGATGAAATTCAAATAAAAATGGCGCAGGGTGCAAAACCTGGTGAAGGTGGGCAATTGCCGGCGCATAAGGTTACAGAAGATATTGCCCATGTGCGCGGCACAACTCCTGGGGTGACACTTATTTCACCACCGCCGCACCATGATATTTACTCCATTGAAGACTTGGCGCAACTCATATTTGATATGAAGCGTATACAGCCCACAGCTTCCATTTCTGTGAAGCTTGTGGCCGAAGCTGGCGTGGGCACTGTGGCTGTGGGTGTGGCCAAGGCTGGGGCGGATCAGATTTTGATTTCCGGCCACGATGGAGGCACGGGAGCCTCACCGCTTTCGGCCATGCAGCATACGGGTTTACCTTGGGAAATGGGCTTATTAGAAGCGCATGAAGCCTTGCTGGCCAATGGTTTGCGCCATAAAATAAAATTACGCACCGATGGCCTTATCCGATCTGGTAAGGACATGCTCATAGCTTTCATGCTGGGGGCTGAAGAGTGCGGCGTGGGTACGGCCATGCTGGTGAGCCTTGGTTGTATTATGTGCCGTGGATGCCATAAGGGAAAATGCGTGGCTGGCATTGCCACACAAGATAGTAAATTACGCGAAAGATTTAGCGGTAGAGCAGAACATATTCAGCGCATGTTTTTCTTTATGGCAGAAGATTTACGCAAACATATGGCTGCCTTGGGTATTGCTAAAGTGCAGGATTTAATAGGGCGTGCAGATCTTTTGGAAGCGAAGGACAATTTGTCTGAAAAAGCACAACAGCTTGACTTGTCAGTATTTTTTAAATGCACCACCATGGGGCTTAAACCTTGGCAAAAATGCGTGGAAGCTGAAGACACTTCTTCGCTCTTAGACGCTGCCATTATGGAACACGCAAAGCCTTTGCTAGACGGAAAGCCCATTCGTTGCACCTATAACGGCACTATTATTAATACCGACAGAGCCATAGGAACGCGCTTAGCCGGAGAAATAGCCCGCCGCTTGAAAAAAAGGCGTTTGCCACAACACTCCTATACTATAAATCTTTGGGGTTCGGCCGGGCAAAGCCTTGGGGCATTTTTACCGGGGGGTGTAACCATTACCGTGCGCGGCGATGCCAATGACTATGTGGCCAAGGGCTTGAGTGGTGGCCTTGTGGTGGTGACTCCTGCTCGCAAAAGCACTTTTGTGGCGGCCACACAAGCTATTGTGGGCAATGTGGCTCTGTATGGTGCAAGCTCTGGCGAAGCGTATTTTTGCGGCATGGCCGGTGAACGCTTTGCTGTGCGCAATTCCGGCGCCAATGCAGTGGTGGAAGGTGTTGGTGACCACGGTTGTGAATATATGACCGGCGGTGTTGTGGTGGTGTTAGGAGAATGCGGTTATAATTTTGCTGCTGGTATGAGCGGCGGCCTTGCCTTTGTATATGACAAGGATGAACGTTTCCAAAATCGTTGCAATACCGATAGTGTTGATATAGAGTCTGTGGTAAATCCAGAAGATTGTAATTTATTGCGAGCTCTTATAGAACAACACAATCACTATACAGGCAGTGCTTGTGCAGAAGCTTTGCTCAAAGATTGGGACGCGGCCTTGCCTTTGTTTGTAAAAGTTATGCCCCTTGATTATAAAGCTGTGCTAGAGCGCCAAAAAGAAGGAACGCGACACGGCAATGAAACCATTTCTGCCACTGAAGAAGTATTCATGGATGACGTGTAAAATTTTTATGTAGTTAAGTAAAATTTTATAGTATACTTGAAAAATTATGACAACAGGCGGCATGTGAATCAATGTTCATATGTTGCCTGTTTTTTTTAAATTTTTACAAAGTAAAAAATGGGTGATTTTTTGAATATTACTTGTAAAAATTTATATTTGAGGCTAAACCATTAAAAAGAATTTCCGATAAGAAATTTTGTTGACTACAATATACAATTTTTTTTTGTGTAGCCGTAACGTTCATCTGTATGAAGCATGGTGCTTGTTTTGAGATTTTTAAAGTTCAAAAAAGAGAGGAAGGTTTATGAAATTGAAATTGCTGGGGAAAGTGTTACTTTTTACTTTAATCCCTATTATTTTAGGCATTGCCTTATTAACGGTAGTTGCTTCGAGCCTTTCTTCTAAAGGATTATATGAAATGGCAGATTTGCAATTGTTGGAATTTGCCAAAAAACAAGCCTCAGAAATTGATAATATTTTAAAAAATGCCATTTCACTTGGTGACATGATGGACAGCTCTGAGGATATGGAAAATTTGGCTGGTCTTGCCAATAGATTAGGCAGTTCCAGAGATTCTTCCCCAGAATATTTAGCATTACAAGAAGATGCCAACCAAGCATTGGCAGAACTTATTGAAGACTTTCCCGATATTTCTGCTTCGGTGCTTGCAGCAAAAGATGGAAAAAACGTTGCTTACTCCGTTCCAACTATCAAAAATTTTGATGTGAGCAAGTATCCCAGTGTTATAAAAGCGTTTACCGGTGAAAATGCCTTTGAAGCAAGACTTTCTCAAACTACGGGTAAAATGAGTGTTATGATAGCAAGGCCGGTCACTTTAGACGGGTCTGAAAATACTGTGGACGGCGTGTTATTGTTGGTGGTGGATTTAGCTTCTGTGGCAGAACAAACCATCCAAGATGTAAAACTTATGCCCTCGTCTAATATCTTCTTATTAAGTGACACAGGTATTATGCTTATGGAAAGGGCTTTCCCAGAACTCATAGGCAAAGACAACACCATTTATGAATATGTGCGCACCGTTTTAGCAGAAAAAACCGGTATTACTCGTTATGAATGGGAAGGGGTGGACAAACTCACACACTTTGCAGAATTACCTACCACCAAGTGGATTGTGGGCATTGAAACTGACGAAAGTGATTTTTATACTACATCTGATGAAATTTCTCTTATGCTTGTGCTTGCCGGTTTGGGTATTGTACTTATTGTGGGTGGCGTTGTTTTCCTTGTTATTAAAAAAGTGGTTATTGCCGTTTCTAACAGCGCCAATATTGCAAGCTATGTGGCAGAAGGTAATCTTGAGCTTACATCTGAGCAAAAAAATCAACTGGACGACGCCGTTAAGCGTGGTGATGAAGTTTCCACCTTGGCCACAGCCTTGGGCACTATGATTACCAATTTATCTAAGATGGTTTTTGCCTCCGAAGAGAAAAGTAAAGAAGCACAAATTGCGGCAGATAATGCAGCCATTGCGTCTCAAGAAGCTGAAAAATCAGCCCAAGAAGCTGAAGAAAAAAGAGAAAGCATTCTTCGAGCCGTTGTTCAGCTTGAAGGCATTGTGAATAGTATTGCTTCTGCTTCTGAACAACTTTCGGCACAGATTGATCTTTCTACCAATGGCGCTGAGGAACAATCTGCGCGTATGACAGAAACGGCCACGGCCATGGACGAAATGAACGGCACTGTTCTTGAAGTGGCTAAAAATTCAGGTGTAAGTGCAGAGCTTGCCGATAATACAAAAGAAAAAGCCACAGAAGGTGCGCAGATTACCCAAAAATGCGAGCAATCCATGACTGAGGTGAAGGAAGAATCTTTGAAATTGCGCCAAAACATGAGCGAGTTGGCAAGCCATGCCCAATCCATCAGCGCTGTTATGGGTGTTATTTCTGACATTGCTGACCAAACAAACTTGCTTGCTTTGAATGCGGCCATTGAAGCTGCAAGAGCCGGTGAAGC
>CAYJHG010000026.1:0-10248 GCA_964369535.1 uncultured Desulfovibrionaceae bacterium | reverse complement strand
TATTTATTGACCTGAATCAATTAATAATATTTATAATCCCAAACTCTTTCCCATTTTCCAGTATGGCTTACCCCATAAACTTCCTCACAACTATCGAGTTGATGTATTCTTTTGCAAAATTCAAGGCTTATGGCAGGGGGCACAATTTTATCAGAAGAGCTGCTCATATGCCTTTGAGGTATGTGTTTTACTTTATTAGCAAAGTGAATAGGATTTTGCGAACCGGTTAAAGGTGTTACTTTATGATATTTTGTCCAAGTTGCTATATCAAGATTAGCCGCAATGGTACCCAAAAAACGCACATCATTGCGCCTTGCCGCCAAAAGAACTGCTGCTGCACCTCCACCAGAATAACCCACAAGCACAACATCCTTAGCACCATTTTGCTCTTTGGCTATATTGATAGCCTCGTTTAAAGAGTCAATAACTTCAGGTGCCAAACGATGCGAAGTCCAATATTTTTGGTGACTCATACGAGCATTACTGCCTTGCACATATTGCCCTGGTCTTGCAAGATACAATATGCTTGCACTGCTTTTGTCATTTTGGGCCAATTCTAAAACTGTGGGTTCTATGGGAGTTGGGTCATTGGAAGCCTTGGATCTGGTAATCCAAGCTTTGCCATCGCCTTCTATATAGACATGCATGGTAGAATTATCCATTTTTGCCGGACGTAACAAAGCATAGAGGGTAAAAGTTTTCGTAGGTAAATATAGTTGCTTAAAGTTTTGTGTTTGTAGTGTTTTCACTTCATTGCGTGAAGTTGTATTTGTAGAGGCGCAAGCACTTAAAATAAGACACAGAAGACAGAGCAAAATTTTCATAGCATATCCTACGGTTGAAAATTTACATGAATTTTACCTCAAAAACTTAATACAGCATGTATATTAACGCTCTTTTAAGCTAAAAAGCGATATACATACTAACAAAATACATTTTGCATCACAACAAGAAAAATGCTATTGGTTATATCTGTTCATAAACCTTGAATTTAAGTGCAAAGTGCTTATTTTTTTAAATGAAAGTTTTTGTTCTGCATGCACAAACATAACCATCATTAATAGAAGGACTTTTTATGTCATTAGAAATTTTTCACCTTGGCCCCTTGGAAACCAATTGTTACGTCGTATACCATGAAGGTGAAGCCTTAGTCATTGATCCAGGCGGTAACCCTGCATCTGTCGTACAATTTTTGAAAGAGAATTCCCTTAAGCTTTGCGGCATATATTTAACTCATTTGCATTTTGACCATCTTTACGGCGTGACTGATTTACACGAAGCCACCAAAGCGCCCATATTTTACCCCAAGGACGATGCTTTTTTGTTAGAAACTGAATCGGGTAAGGGTGGCATATGGGGCTTTCCCGCGGTGAAAAAATTTAGTGGGGAAAACCTTAAAGAAGGCGCACACAGCCCATGTAAAAGCGAAGTTTTACACTTCACTTGCACAAACACCCCAGGCCACACTCCTGGTGGAGTTTGTTTGTATTTTCCGGCTCTTGCTTCAGTATTTACGGGAGATTCGCTCTTTTATCGTGCTGTGGGGCGTTCTGACTTGCCAGGTGGAGACCACAATGTGCTCATACAATCAATACGCAGTAAAATATTTACTCTACCAGACGACACCTTAGTCTATCCAGGGCATGGACCTGAAAGCAGTGTAGGGCAGGAAAAGGCACACAATCCTTATTGTTCCGTGTAATTATGGATAGTACTTTAATTTTGGCTTGTAGTCCTCGCGCCCATGGCAATTCCGACCATATGGCACAATGCTTTGCAAAAGGTATACAAAGCCAAGGTGGCACAGCAACATTGCGCTATTTGCGCGAAGCACACATTATGCCTTGTATCGCTTGCGGCGCATGTTTTACGCACCCTGAGCACCAATGTGTTTTTGCTGAAAAAGACGACGTTCAAGAATTTTTTGAACACATCCAAAAGGCACAGCTTGTTTTTTTAGCTGTGCCCATTTTTTTTTATCATGTTCCTACAATATTAAAAGCTTTTATAGATAGGGCTCAATGCCTGTATGCAAAGCGCCAACATTCAGAAAATACTGAGCATATGGTCATAAAGCCTGTGCATGTGGGTTTTGTGGCAGCGCGCAAAAAAGGTGAAAAACTTTTTGCAGGTAGTACTTTAACATTACAGTATTTTTTTGAATTGTTTCACAGAAATATCCAAGAAGTACATCCTATACTTGGTTATGACAGCAAGAATGATTTTGCAAACGATGCCCATGTGCAGAATTTTTTCTTTGAACTAGGGGCTCAATGCCAAAAAAACCTTGTAACAACATGTTAAAATCCTTACCCCAAGCTCGTCACGCCTTATGGCAAGAAGTGAAGAAAATGTATAATTTTATGGGTAATTCCCTACAAGAAAGCCCCATAATATCTGAAAAGCGCTGCGTATCTTGCCATAAACCTTTTATGCCTCAAAAGATTGAGCATGTTCATGTTATTTTAAATACATGTGTGCATTCATATCTTTGCCCTACATGCGCTCAAAGCCTTTCGCCAATCAATACAACACGCTGTAGCCTTTGTGGATATATTATGTATGGCATACAATCAAACACAGACCAAATGCTGTGCTTGCGTTGCCTGCATAAAGCTCCGCCTTGGGATGGGCTCAGTTATTATGGTCTCTACGAGAGCCACCTTAAAGAATTAATTTTACGATATAAATATAACACAGATTTTTCGCTCATTCCTTTTTTCAATCATTGCTTAAGTGTAGCTTATACGCAGATGTTCCGTGAAAGTGAAAATACATGCCACATACTCATTCCCATGCCAAGACATATAAAAAGACTTGGGGCAGAAGGTTTTAACCAAATGCTTGAATTATCGCGCCCTTTAAGTGAACGTCTTGCTATTCCGCTACACCTGCACGCCCTTGAAAGGTCTTCTTACAGGCCTCCACAAGTGACATTAAACGCGTCCAAACGACGTAAAAACCCTGCTCAAAGTTTTTTTGCCCATGCAGACGTGGCTGGCAAAAATGTGCTTTTAGTGGATGATGTTATGACCACCGGCGCAACCTTACACCATGCCACTTTGGCTTTACAAGCGGCAAAAACTCAAAGTGTGCATATTATACTTATTGCTAAAGTTGCGCAAGAAATGGATTAAAGCTCACAGCTGTGCTTACGTCTCAATGCGCTTGCGATAACTTGTGTGCTACAGAGCATACGCTAAGCTTTATCTAGACCAAATAAATGTTCTTGTTTTTAGTCATCGAACAGTTTAGTATATGTACATTATTTTTTTAATTCTTATAATTACAAAGAACTAGCAAAAAGGAGATCACATGAAAAACATTTTTGATACAGTGAAAAGCGGTAACCTAAACGACATTGGCAATTCTCTTAATTCGGCCTTTGGTGGAAAACTTGGTTCCTTAAGTGATACCATAAACAGCGGCGTGAGCAGTGTTAAGGGTGCACAAATGCAAAGCAATCCCCTGCAAGGTGTTGGTGGCCTTTTGGGTTCTGCCGCTGTGGGTGGCTTATTGGGTGCCCTTTTTGGCAGCAAAAAACCTAAGAAAATGGCTAAAAATGCCCTTAAAGGCGGCGCTGCTGCTGCCGTTGGTACTTTAGCGTGGAATTTTTATCAAAAATGGTCCAATGAAAAACAAGTTCAAGCAAGTCAACAAGGAGCCCATGGTCAACAAGCTCCTGCAGCACCCACAAACCCCAATGTTGCCCCCGGTACTGCTTCCAATTCTGTGCAAACAGCTCAAGCTCCTTTGCCTCCCACAGATACAGCGGCCTTACTTTTATTAGAAGCCATGGTCTATGCGGCAAGAGCCGACGGCCATATAGATGATGCGGAAAAAGTTACTATACACAATGCCGTGCAAGTGCTTTTCCCCGGACAGCAAATGGTGGATATTTTAGACGCTCTTTTAGAAAAACCCATAGATCCTGTAGGATTGGCCTCAAGAGTGCAAAATGCCGAAGAAGCGCGCGATTTATACCGCCTTTCTTGTGCAGCCATAGACATCGACTCTTATATGGAACGCAGCTATTTAGATGGTTTGGCCAAAGCCTTACAACTTACTGAAACAGAAAAGACTAGCCTTGAACAAGAAGCTCTTGGCATGCGCCAAGCTGCCGCCGACTAAAAAAGACTGTTGAAAAACAACCTGAATGAATTTGAATTTTACAATAGAATGTATAGTAATTTCAGATGAAATTACTACCATTGGCTGCGATAGCAGACAATCACTGCGTAGTCATAAGTGCAATTTTATTGCACTGTTAAGTGACGAAGCGAGTGTGCCTTTACTTAAGTTGACAGTAGTGATGTCAACTTAAAATACTATAAGAACAATAAAAAATAAGACTCCTACACAATTCATTGTGCGGAGGCTTTTAGAGCGTTGACGATAGTCAATAGATGTAAAAATCCCCTTTATGCTATAACATAAAGGGGATTTTTGTATAAAATAACGCTTGATTTAATTACATACAAACAGACTATAAGATTACCTTTTTTCAGCAATCCTATTAACCTTGTAATTTTTTACGAAGCTCCTGCTGCACTTTTTCGGCTTCTTCAATGGCCACTTGGCAGGTACCGGCATTTAGGTGACCACCGCCACCATAGCTTAACATAACTTCACCCACATTTACATTATTTGTGCGTGTTACAATGGATTTGCCTACGGCAAACACCACATTTTTCTTTTGCAATCCCCACATAATATGTGCAGAAATATTGCACTGAGGAAAGAGCGCATACAGCATAAAACGGTTGGTGGACCAAATGGTTTCGGCATTGCGTAGGTCCAATTCCAAAAGGTTGCCTTCTACCTTTACAAGCTCAAGTAATTGAGCCTTGGCTTTTTCTTCATGTTCATTATACAGATCCACACGCTCTTTAACATCTTTATCTTCCAAGATTTCTGCAATGCTCACTTCGGTGCAAAGATTGATAAGCTTCATCATAAGCTCATAGTTGCTTATGCTGAAATTGCGAAAACGCCCAAGACCTGTGCGCGGATCCATAATATAATTTAACAAAACCCAATCAGTGGGATGTAATATTTCTTCCAAAGTAAAATTGGCCATATCAGCCTTGTCCACAGCAATCATCATATCGTCAGAAATTTTGGGAAAACGCTCTTTGCCACCGAAATGGTCATACACAACTCTTGCTGCCGAAGGCGCATCTGCTTTAATAATATGGTTGGCAGCAGGAGTTTCGGAACGCAAAGTTTCAGAAAGGTGATGGTCAAAACACATATGAACATAAGGGCTATAAGGGAGGTTTGTGGTAATATCATTGGCATTAAGCTCTACCCTACCGTCTTGCACATCTTTAGGGTGCACAAATAAAATTTCACCCACAAGACCCACTTCTTTAAGAAGTACAGCACACACAAGGCCGTCAAAATCGCTACGTGTAACAAGTCTATATTGCTCTGACATATTATCCTCCCAAGGAAAATTTGTAAAATGTGATTCAACAGGCTGTTCAAAAAGTGTAAGATACAAGGAAGACGAAGTTTTTTGCGGAGGACGCGTATCAAAACATACGTTACGGAGTAAAAAACGAGTCTGACGAAGTAGATTGCACTTTTTTAGCAGCCTGATAATGGCGTCTTAGTATGTTGCCCTTAGCCAAGCAAAGTGTCAAGTCCAGAGTTTCTCTATTTTTTGTATTATAAAGTAACTTCTTACTTTTATTTACTATTAATTTTTATTTTTTATATTAAATGCTTATGAGATTTTATTTATAATACTACACTAGATTTTGTGCGGAAGTTTAGATATAGAAAGTTCATGCATAATAGCCATAAAAAAACATTAGACGCAGCCCAAAATATTTTTGAACACGCATATGATGTGTGTATTTTAGGTGCCGGTGCTTCAGGTCTTATGTGCGCTCTTGCCGCTTCTCAACGCGGGCTCAGGGTGGCACTTATTGATCATAACACTATAGCCGGCAAAAAAATACATATCAGCGGCGGAGGTAAAGCTAATTTCACAAATACACATATGGGCACTGTCTATTATGTGGGTGAAGACACAGCATTTGCCGAACCGGCCTTAGAGGCTTTTACCCCAAGACATATGCAAGATTTTATGCTCAAACACGGCCTTAGTTATGAAGAACGCGAGCATGGGCAACTGTTTGGCCTTGAACCTGCCGCCACTCTTAAGGAAGCTTTAGTACAAGAATGCTTGCGTAATAATTGCCATTTTTACTTAGAACATGAAATAGTAACACTTGAACATACCGACCATACATTTTTGCTCACCTGTGAAGATGCGCAAGCACGCGACAAAGAAAAAGGTATACGCAAATTTGTAGCAAAAAACCTTGTGCTTGCTTTAGGTTCACCTGCTTGGGCAGGCCTTGGAGCCAGCGCAAAAGGCCTTGAGCTCGCCGCCCAATTTGGGCATAGCTATGCACCCTTTAAGCCAGTGCTTACCTCGTTAATCATGCCAAAAGATTGGATTTTAAATGGTCTTTCGGGCATAAGTTTACCTGTCACCATAACGTGCAACACTTATTCAAGGCAAGATCCTTTGCTTTTTACTCACAAGGGCATAAGCGGGCCTGTTGTATTGCAAACTTCGTGTCATTGGCAGCCTAACACAGAAATTACCATTGATTTCTTGCCACACATTTCTTTAAAAGAAATTTTGGACGCACCAGAATGTGGTAAACTTTATGTGCGCACACTCATCACGCGTCACATGCCGCAAAGGCTTGCAGATAGACTCATTCCTGAAGCATGGGGAAAAAGAAAAATTGCCGAACTTTCACGCGCCACACGCAATTCTTTGCACCAATGTGTGCACATGCACAAAGTTATTCCTTTACAAACCGGTGCCATGGAAAAAGCTGAAGCCGCACGCGGCGGCATTTACACACGCGAAGTCCAAGCTTGGAGCATGGAAAGCCTTAAGCAGAAAAATCTTTATATAGTGGGAGAGCTGTTAGATATTACAGGTCACTTAGGCGGATATAATTTGCATTTTGCTTTTGCTAGTGGGTATTTAGCCGGTCTAAGCATAGCAGGCTGATGGCATTGTCAGATTGCTTTTTTATTCGTTGCATAAAGCATATAAAAATGCATGCTCAAAAAACGCTTTTTTCCTAGCATACTACACCTTTTGAACAACCTGATAATACTGAAAATAAATTAACTTTTTTCATCACACTCGCCCACCATATACATAAACTCATCCCTTTCTTCATCATAACGCAAAAGTGCCCCGTGGTGTAGGTCAAAATACCAACCGTGTAAGTGCAGTTCTCCGGCATCAACAGCTTTGCGTATCCAGGGAAATGTGAGTAAGTTTTCTAAAGAAACTCGAATACCCCATTGTTCATAGTATCTTTGCCGCTCTTCATCGGAAGCATTAGGAAATAATTTGTCCACAACTTCTTTAGCACGCTTGATAATTTGCATCCAAATGCTAATAAATTCATCATCTTCATGCGATGTATCCATAAGTGTTTTAAAACCACCACAATTGGCATGCCCCATCACAATAATATCGCGTAACTTTAAGTGACGTACGGCATATTCCACAGCAGCACTGACCCCGTGATAATTTCTATCCGGCGAATACGGCGGCACAAGGTTTGCCACATTGCGCACCACAAAAAGATCTCCGGGATGGCTATCTGTTAAAAGCACTGGGTCAACACGAGAATCCGAACAGGCAATAACCAAGGCCAGTGGATTTTGCTCGTACTGCAAGTCTTCATAAATATTGTGTTCTTTGCAATACCATTGCTTTTGAAAGCGTTGAAAACCTGCAGCAAAGCGCTTTGAAATATCACCCACAAAACGTGTATCGTGGCGATTATCTGACTCTTGATTCATATTTAACTCCAAATAATATAATACCTAGCAACCACCTAGGTAACGAAAGGACACAATGCCCACTTTCCCTTCTTGTAGCAAGAAAAAAATCGTGCTTGCTCCTATATGATTTATTTTATAAAATTTTAACTTATTACACATCACACATACTTGACACCTATTTGAAAAACGCAAGGATTGTTATGCATATACCACCGTTATTACAAGAATTAGTAATTATTTTCCTCATATCTATCATAGTAAATACCGTATGTTCGCGTATGCGTTTGCCGGCCACTGTGGGTTTTTTGCTCACAGGTATTATGTGCGGCCCTTCGGTATTGGGTATAATCAGTGATATCCACAGCATTGATATTTTATCCGAAATAGGCGTGGCGCTCTTGCTTTTTACCATAGGTATGGAACTTTCAGGAGACGCTTTAGCAAGATTAAAAAAACCGGTTTTTTTAGGCGGTGGCTTACAAATTGGCCTTACCATTGCGGTGGCTGGGTGCCTTTATATGCTTATTTTTAATAAAACTTTACCGCAAGGTATTTTTGCGGGCTGTTTGGTGGCCTTGTCTTCTTCTGCCATAGTTTTACGTCTATTACAAGAAAAAGGCACCATAGCAACCCCCTCAGGAAAACTCAGCCTTGCAATTTTGGTATTTCAAGACATTATGGTAGCCCCCATGATGTTACTCATTCCCTTAATTGGAGGGCAAACTGCCCTTGATCCCATGGGAGCTTTCTTAGCATTTGCCAAAGTTTTTGTGGTGCTTGGGTCTGTGCTCTTATTTGTAAAATACGGCCTACACGCTTTTATGGCTGCCATTGTACGCACAAGAGTGCGTGAATTGCTCTTGCTCACCACTTTGGGTTTATGCATGGGCATGGCTTTAATAACATCATGGCTTGGCCTTTCTTTGTCCTTGGGGGCTTTTTTGGCTGGGTTGTTCTTAGCGCGTTCGGAATACAGCATGAGCGTTGTTTCCGGTGTATTGCCCTACCGTGATGTATTTATGAGCATTTTCTTTATCTCTGTAGGCATGCTTTTAGATGTGCAATATCTTATGGAACATGTCACCATAATTTTAGCCAGCTCCTTAGCTTTTATTTGCATTAAAACCTTACTTACCTTACCCGCTATTTTATTACAAAAATATCCCTTGCGAACGGCTATTATTTCATCACTGACATTAGCACAAGTCGGTGAATTTTCATTTATTCTTGCACGAGAAGGTCTTAGTGCCAACTTGTTAAGTGTCAGCGGTTATCAGAATTTTTTGGCCATGAGCATTATTACCATGATGCTTACGCCAGCTCTTATCAGTTTTGCCCCAAAAATAGCGCAATTTTTTCAAAATACATCGCAATCCCCACACATTAAAGAAGAATCCACGGCCAGCACAAAGCAAAATCATCTTATTATTGTAGGCTTTGGTATCAGTGGTCAGCACTTGGCAAGAGTGGCCAAAAAATCTTCTATTCCCTATGAAATATTAGAAATGAACCCAGATACGGTTAGCCGTTATCAACATAAAGAGCCCATACATTATGGTGATGCTTCACAACCTGCCATACTTGAACACCTTGGCATTGCTTCTGCCAAAGCCATGGCCATTGTTATCTCTGACCCCACAGCCGTACAAGCTACGGTGGCAGAAGCCAGAACCTTAAACAAAGATATGCGTATTATTGCGCGTACTCGTTTTTTAGCACAAGTAGAAACCCTGCAATCTCTTGGAGCTTCAGACGTTATTGCCGAAGAATTTGAAGCGTCGGTGGAAGTTTTTTCTCGAGTTTTACACCTGTATATGGTGCCAAAGCAAGACATAGACGCCTTTACAACCATAGTGCGTAATGAAAATTACGCCATGCTCCGCACCATACATCAACAACAAAGCGATATAAGCGAAATTTTAAATGATATGGACGACATAAGCACTCAAAGCATACGCCTTGAGCAAGGGGCGTATTTGTGCGGCAAAAGCCTTGCTGAATCAGAATTGCGTAAAAATTACAAAATTATGGTGGTGGCCATTAAAAAAGGGGATGTACTCATTCCAGCCCCTAGTGCAGATTACATACTTCAAGAAGGTGAAATTATATACATATTTGGAAAACAAAAAGATTTACAAAGCGCTATGGAATTATTTATTGCATAATATGAAAGCTTTGCACATGCATTGCCTAGAGCCGCACGATTAAAAAAAAAGCATTAAGAAATGCACGCATAATATAAAGCGCGCAATCATTTCTTAACAGCTTGTTGCAAAAGTCTGCATTTCAAAAATCTAGCTTTGAAATAATGATTTTATGGTTTTACTACAGGCTGTTCAAAAAGCGTAAAGTGCGAAGAAGACGAAGTTTTTTTGCGGAGGGCGCGTATCAAGACATACGTAACGGGAGCAA
>CAYJHG010000025.1:0-10440 GCA_964369535.1 uncultured Desulfovibrionaceae bacterium | reverse complement strand
CAAGAAGAAGAATTGCCAGAGGAAAAAGTGCTTGAGGCCTTACCAACAACTGAAACAACACAAATTATCTTAGAAGAAATTGTTCCCATGTCACATGGGGCAGAGGGACGCTAATGACCATGCGCGTTGTTTTTTGGTGGATGTTTTTTTTACCCATAGCCATATTGCTTCAGGCGCTATTGCCCACAGTGGACGCTTTGCTCATTGGTCTTATTTTAACATTACAGGAAAAGCGCTATAAAGATTTATTGTGGGTATTGCCTTTATGCATATTTATTCAAGAGGGCATAGGTTCACGCGATTTCGGCGGTATGCTGCTTTGGTATACTTGTGTTATTGCCTTGTTTTTATTGGGGCGTTGGCTTTTTGAGGTGCAAAGTTTGCTCTTTGTGCTTTTGCTTGCCATGTGTCTTGGCGCTGCGCATTTTGGCTTAAGTTATATATTGGCGCCACTACAAAATTTTAGCGTAGATATGGAACAACTTCTGCGCGATAGTATTACGCAATGTGTTTTTATTCCTTTTGCTTGGTGGATAGCCATTCCAACCCGAAAATGGACGCAACATCATGACGAAGCTGTCTGAGCAACAAAACAAGAAAAGAAGCAAATTTAAAAGTTGGCTGCAAATTCCTGTAGAAACAGAAGAATACCAACCACCGCGCCTTGGTATTATTTTGCTCCAGTGCCTTGTTGCCTTGCTGTTTTTTGTTTTTGTGGTACGTTTTTGGTATTTACAGGTACACAAGGGCGAAGGCTATGCCGATCTTGCCCTGCAAAACCGTATGCGCGAAGAACGTATTATTGCACCGCGTGGCCTTATTACCGACCAAGACGGCATTGTATTGGCAGATAATGTATTGGCTTTTGGCTTAAGCATTATTCGCGAAGATTGCCCAGATATTTCGGCAACTCTTGCTCAAGTGAGCCAGTGGACGGGCATAGCCTATGAAGAACTTTATGAAAGGTATTCCATAAATAGGCGTAAAACCCAATCTTTTGAGCCAACACCCTTGGTAAGCAATGTGGATATTTCGCTTGTGGCACGCATTGAGGCAGAGCTTTTGCATTGGCCGGGGCTTGAAATAACCACAGGCGCTACCAGAACCTATCCGCGCGGAGAAATTTATGGGCATATACTTGGCTATGTTTCTGAAGTAAGCGAAAAAGATATGGACAAGGACTCTTCATTAAGCATGGGAGACCTTGTGGGAAAACAAGGGCTTGAATTGGTGCTTGAACAAGAGTTGCGCGGCAAAAAGGGTTTGTACCAGCTGGAAGTGGACGTGCTTGGACGCTCTTTAAATAAAACCATGGTCAAGGATCCCTTTGCCGGAAATTCTGTGCAATTGAGCTTGGATACCGACATACAAGTGGCCGCTTGGACTGCCCTTGGCGGTGAGGCCGGTTCCATTGTGGTCATGGAGCCAGATACGGGCAAACTTGTGGCCTTGGTAACTGCTCCGGCCTATGACAACAATCTTTTCACATCGGGAATTTCGCACAAGGATTGGAATGCCTTGCGCAATAATCCGCGCTTCCCTTTGCAAAATCGCGTTATCCAAAGCATGTATCCACCGGCATCGGTGTGGAAGCTTATGATGACGGGGCTTTTTTTACACGAAGGTGTTAAGCCAAATCAAAGAGTGCATTGTAGCGGTGAAGTGCAAATTGGTAATCTAACTTTTCGTTGTTGGAAAAAGCATGGTCATGGATCTATGAACATGATGGAAGCTTTAAAACAATCTTGTGATGTGTATTTTTATCACTTTGCCGAGAGAATTGGCATAAATAAAATTGAAGCCTATGCTAAGGCCAGCGGCTTTGGGAACCCCACAGGCATAATATTGCCACATGAAAATAGCGGTATTGTGCCTTCGCGCGCTTGGAAAAGAAAAAATCGCAACGAGCCCTGGGTTCGTGGTGATACCATCAATGTGTCTATAGGTCAGGGTTTTACTCTGGTTACACCCTTGCAAGTGGCGACCTATGTTTCGGCCTTGCTCAATGGTGGCAAATTGATGGAACCGCAAGTATTGCGCAATGTACAACCCAAAGTTTTGGGTAATTTGCCAGCAAAACCTGAACATCTTGAATTTATTGTAGATGCCATGCGCAAAACTGCTTTTGACGGCACGGCTAAGGTCATTAACCGCAAAGATGCTGATATGGGTGGAAAAACCGGCACGGCTCAGGTAGTAAAAATAAAAATGCGCGGCGAAGACCGCATTAAAAATGAAGAACTGGCATATAAACAACGTGACCATGCTTGGATAGCCACTTGGGGCGCAAAAGATACCAAACGCTATGTCGTTGTTGTGATGATAGAGCATGGCGGCGGTGGTAGCACTGTAGCTGGGCCTGTGGCCAAAAGAATGTATGACAGTCTTTTTGGGGTTGAGGAGATTATAAGCGCTGAGGTTGAGCAAGATGTTTCTCCTTGATCGACGTCTTTTTGCCCATTTAAATTGGGAACTCTTGGCTTGTTTTGCAGCGCTCTTTGTGGTGGGTGTGAGCAATTTATATTCGGCTTCAGGCATGCGCCTTGAAGATGGGGTTACGTTTTCCACTTTCTATCAAAAGCAAATTGTTTGGGGCGGTCTGGGTTTTTGCGTTATGCTTGTGGCCATGAGCTTTGACTACAGACGCTTGAGAAACTTGGCTTGGCCCATGTATTTGGGAGCGTTGTTTTTGCTTATGTTGGTTCCGCTTATAGGTAAGACGGTATACGGCGCCAAACGTTGGTTAGATGTGGGTTTTTTCAACATGCAACCCAGTGAATTAGCAAAACTTGCTGTGCTTGTGCTGGCGGCACGCGTGCTTTCTCGTCACGGTGAAAAGCTGGACTGGCCGGATTTTATACGGGTGCTTTTGGTGGGGCTTGTGCCGGGTGGTTTTATTATTATGCAACCGGATCTTGGCACCACGCTGAATGTGCTTTTATTGCTTGGTGGTATGATTGTTTTTCATGGCATAAAGGGACGCGTGTTTAAAACATGCCTTGTGTTACTGCCAATTCTTATGGCATTTATGTGGTTTGGCGGTATGCACGATTACCAAAGGCAAAGGGTGCTCACCTTTTTAAATCCAGGCGATGACCCGCGCGGCACAGGTTATCATATTATGCAATCACAAATTGCTATTGGTTCAGGACAATTATGGGGCAAGGGTTTTGCAGAAGGCACCCAAAGTCAGCTGCGTTTTTTGCCGGAAAAGCATTCAGACTTTGTTATTGCGGTTTTTGGTGAAGAGTGGGGCTTTATAGGCTGTGTGGCGCTCATTACTTTGTACTGCTTTTTTCTTTTGGCCATATTTAATACCATTATCAAAGCTAAGGATCGCTTTGGGAGCCTGCTAGCCACAGGGGTCTTTTTCTATTTTTTCTGGCAAATTGTCATCAATATGGGCATGGTCATAGGGCTTATGCCTGTGGTGGGCATTCCCTTGCCCTTCATGAGTTATGGTGGCAGTTCCATGCTTGTAAATTGTCTTTTAATCGGCATAGTGCTGAATGTGTCCATGCGCCGCTTTATGTTTAAGAGCTGAATTATTAAGAGTTTTGCATGAAAGGTATGAGAAAAAAATCAGGCGGAATGCCCATGGTTGCAAGCTTTGGTGAAGAGTATGGCCTGAATTTTTTGGGCAAAGCCCATGCACAACGTGAAGCTAACCTTTGTGCCAAGACTACCCTTGTGCCTCATATGGAGCACAACACATTACCAGAAAACATACATAGCAAAAATATCTATATAAAGGGCGACAACTTAGAGGCTTTGCGCCACTTGCAAAAGACACATAAAGGTAAAATACACTGCATTTATATTGACCCGCCCTACAATACAGGCTCACAAGATTTTGCCTATGCCGACACATTTGGATATAGCAAAGAAGACCTTGTACATATGGGATTAAGCGAAAGCCACGCGCAGCATATATTAGACAATACTTCTTCCTCACATCTTTCACATTCTGCTTGGCTTGCTTTTATGTGGCCGCGTTTATCGCTAGCCAAAATATTGCTGCACGAACAGGGTAATATATTTATATCTATTGATGAACATGAGCTGGCCCATTTGAAATTGCTGTGCGACGAAATTTTTGGTGAAGAAAATTTTGTGGGGCAGTGGAATTGGTTTAAATCTGCAACGCCTTCTAATCTTTCACATAAAATAAAAAGAAATGTGGAATACATTCTTTGCTATGAAAAACAAAGACATGCTTTGCGTTATGCCGGGATCAAGAAAAAAAGCGCCAGTAACAATGGGCTTATGAATCAAAGTAATGCCGTGTCTGTTTTGACCTTTCCACCGCATGTGGTAAGCACCGGTTTGGCCGATGCCATATATAAAAAAGGCGCTTATGGCACAAAAAACTATGCTATTGAATTACTAGAAGATACGCAAGTGGATAAGGGCTATTTTGTGCAAGAGGTGCACTTGCGCGGCAAGTTCAAATGGCGGCAAGAAAAATTGCATAAAGAAATAGCTAAAGGCACACAACTGTCCATAAAAACAGTTGCATTTTCACCTTCTTATGAAAAAAAAGCCTATGCGCCCGAAGTTCCGCCCAATGTTATTGACGCAAAAGTTTTTGTGGATACGGCTGAAAATGCAGGCAAAGCCTTAAAAGAACTTTTTGGGAATGTAAACGTTTTTCCTTATCCTAAGCCAGCAAGTTTGTTGCAGTATTTGATTTCTTTTGTGGATAATCCTCAAGGTATTATTTTGGATTTTTTTGCGGGTTCTGGTTCCACGGCCGAAGGCGTAATGCGCTTGAATGCGGCTGATAATGGCCAGCGCAGTTATATTTTGGTGCAGCAAGATGCGCCGTGTAAAGCTCATTCAGAGGCTTTTAAAGCAGGCTATGCCAGTATTTGTGACATTGGCATTGAAAGAATTAAGCGATCAGCCAAAAAAATACAAAGCGAAACCGAAGCCTCTATAGATTATAATTTTAAGATATTTAGCCTTGAAAGCAACGAGGCATAAAACTTTATTTGACGCCCATGCTTTAAGCATGTAAGTTCCCAAAAAAAAGTAATACTAGATAGTGTCGTCAAATAGCGAATTTTTGCGTATATCAAGGAAGATGAACTTATTTTGAGGGAGTGTATTCTTCTCATACTTGACCGAAAAAATAAGCGAAATCTGACGCAGAAATATGTAAAAAGGCGCATTTGACGACACTATCTAAGAAAAAGGATTCAATTGTGGCAAGAGATGAAATAAATGCTTTTTTAGGCGCGGGTACAGTATATGAAGGCAAATTGAACTTTCAAGGCTCTGTACGCATAGACGGCGTATTCACAGGGCATATTACCAGCGAAGGTTCGCTTATCGTTGGCAAGGATGCCGTCATTAAGGGCGAGGTGCAGGTGGGTGAGCTTTTACTTACCGGACGCTTTGAAGGTGAGGCCAAGGCCACACGCCGCATTGTTGTGCATAAGGGTGGTTTGGTCGAAGGCACGGTACACACGCCGGCTCTTGTTATGGAAGAGGGCGGTATTTTGCAAGGCCAAGTGTATATGCAAACGGAAAAAACTGCCAAGAGTTAAGCTGCTACATGCAAAAAATTTTTGTTAAAGCAAGGGGAAGGCGAAACTTTCTCGGATAAAAGTTTCGCCTTCCCCTTTAACATGGGTAAAAGAACAATTATTGTATCACTTCCAATGTAGCTTCAGCAATTTGCAATTCTTCATTGGTAGGGATAATGAGCACTGGTACTTTTGAATTATCTTGACTTATGGTGCGAGCGTGGCCGCGGCGTATGTCATTTTCGGCATGGTCAAGGATGATGCCAAATTCTTCCAGACCTTCGCACACAGCGGCGCGCACAAATTCGTCATTTTCGCCAATGCCTGCAGTAAAAACAATAGAATCCACACGGCCAAGCAAGAAGAAATAAGAACCAAGCATTTTCTTAATGCTGCGAGTGAGCATTTCAAAGGCAAGTTGGGCTTTTGCGTCGCCTTTTTGGCGTGCTTCGTGTAAATCGCGCATATCGCTTAAACCGCAAATGCCGAGTAATCCAGATTTCTTATTAAGAATATTGTCCATTTCTTGCACAGATAAATTCATTTTTTCCATAACAAAGAGCACGATGGCTGGGTCAATGGTGCCGGAGCGCGTACCCATCATGAGCCCTTCTAGGGGGGTGAGTCCCATGGATGTATCTATGCAGCTGCCATTTTTCACGGCGGTCATGGAAGATCCATTGCCAAGGTGCATGGTAATGGAATTGAGCTCAGCTTGGGGCTTGCCAAGGTATTCGGCTGTCTTTTTAGCAATATACTTATGCGAGGTGCCGTGAAAACCATAGCGGCGCACATTCAAGTTTTCATACAATTCATAGGGTAATGGGTACACATAGGCTTGGGGCGTCATGCTTGCACCAAATTCTGTGTCAAACACGCCCACATTGGCTATGCCGGGCAACAGTTTTTCGGCCACTTCAATGCCGGTAAGGTTAGCAGGATTGTGCAAGGGGCTTAAGGGCGAATATTTGCGTATAATATCCTTAATATTATCGTCAATGCGCACCGGAGCAGCAATGTCTTCACCACCGTGCACTACGCGGTGGCCTATGGCACTGATTTCATTTTTGTCTTTAATAACGCCTTTTTCTGCATGGGTGAGTAAGGAAATAATTTTTTCCATGGCTTCCACATGGGTGGGAAATGCTTCTTCAAGGATTATTTTTTCTTCTTTATCGCTGTCTGGAAAAAGCTTGTGAACAAGTTTGCCTTTTTCAAAACCAATACGCTCCACAATGCCGGAGCACATGACAGATTTATCGTTCATTTCAATGAGCTGATATTTGCAAGAAGATGAACCAGCATTAATTACCAAAACTTTCATGGTATAAGATCCTATGGTTTAAGAGTTCTTTTTTTCCGCAGCGGCCTGAATGGCGGTGATGGCTACGGTGTTGACAATATCGGGCACGGTGCAACCGCGAGATAGGTCGTTTACGGGTTTATTCAAACCTTGCAAAACAGGACCAATGGCTACGGCATCGGCAGCACGCTGCACGGCTTTATAGGTGTTATTACCGGTATTTAAGTCAGGGAAAATAAATACAGTGGCTCTGCCTGCCACCTGACTATGCGGCAATTTGGTTCGGGCAACTTCTGGATCAATGGCTGCGTCGTATTGTATGGGACCTTCCAGCAAAAGGTCTGGCGCTTTTTCTTTGGCAAGGGTTGTGGCTTCGGCCACAATGTCCACATCTGCACCCTTACCCGATGTGCCCGTAGAATAGGAAAGCATGGCCACGCGCGGCTCAATGCCAAAAACACTGGCCGTGTGGGCAGAAGCCAAGGCTATTTCAGAAAGCTGTTGGGCTGTGGGATTGGGGTTTACCGCACAATCGCCAAAGGCCAGCACGCGGTCTTTTAAGCACATAAGAAATACTGAAGAAACAATGGAACAATCGGGCTTTGTTTTAATAAATTCAAAAGCCGGTCTTATGGTGTGCGCTGTGGTATTTATGGCACCAGATACCATGCCGTCGGCGTGATTTTTATGCACCATCATGGTGGCAAAATAGGTGCAATCCATCATGCGGTCGCGCGCTTGTTCTAGGGTCATGCCCTTGGCTTTGCGCAATTCATAATAGGTTTCCACATAGTCTTCAAAGTCTGGGGAAAGATTTGGCTGGATAATGCGTGCTTCGTGTAAATCTAGCCCAAGGGCGGATATGCGTGTGCCTATGCGATCAGCATTGCCAAGCAAAATAATTTCCGCAACACCGCGGCGTAATAAAATATCTGTGGCAAGCAAAATACGTTCTTCTTGGCCTTCAGCCAAAACAATGCGCATTTTTTTGGCTCTTGCTCTTTCGATGAGGTCAAATTCAAACATCATGGGGGTGACGCGTGTGGGCTTGTCGGTGACAAGTCGCTTTGTTAATTCTTTGGAATTAACATTGTGCTCAAAAAGACCAAGGGCAGTGTTTATTTTTTGCGCATTATCAGGTTCAATGCGCCCATAAAGTTGCGAAAGAATTTGCACAGTTTTATAGGTATGATCAGCGGTGAGCAAAATGGGCACAGGCACGCCTGTCCAGCCTTCTAATAATTGGTGCACATTGGCAGGCACGGGAATGCCGCCAGTAAGCAATACGCCAGAAATATCGTGGTAGGCCGATGAAACGCGTGAAACAAGCGAGGCTAACACAATGTCTATGCGGTCACCTGGGGTGATGATAAGATTGTCTTGATTTACATAGTCCAGAAAATTATGCACTTGCATGGCTGCTATGAGGTAATCACCCACCAAGGTATCCATGCGATTTTCACCATAGAGCACTTTGGCATTAAGCCATTTTGCCACGTCACCCATGGTAGGTTTACCAAGGGTTGGTTCATCGGGCATGGTAAAAATAAGAGGTTGTTTTTCCGTGTTTTTACAAACAATGCCTTCGTGCAGCTCGTCTTTTTCAGACACGGATAAATCAATACGGTTGAAGATAAGTGACAGAATGTCCACATTCTTTTCTTCTAACAGGTCCACCACAATTTGTGTACTCTCTATGATTTCGTCCACAATTTTATTATAGCCATTGGCCACAATAATCATGGTTGAACCAAGGTTGGCTGCAATGTCGGCATTGAGTTCAAGCTCAAAGGCGGCATCCTTGCCTATAAAGTCAGTGCCTTCGCAAAGCACAAAATCGTGATTTTCAGCAACAGTGTGAAATTTTTCTAAAATATTTGAAATAAGTACATTGCGTTGCCCACTGTTAATAAAGTGCCTTGCTTCGTCTAGGGTATAGGCAAATGTGTCAGTATAGGGCTGCTTGAGCTTAAAGTGAGAAAGCATGAGGTCTATGTCATGGTCTTTATCGTCAAATATCGGCTCATTGATGATGGGGCGAAAAAAGGCCACCTTGCCCATATTTCTGGTCAAAAGCTGCATCATGCCAAGAACAATGGCTGACTTGCCCGATCGAGATTCCGTGGCGGTAATATATAGGCTTTTGTACATGAGGTCTCCACACTATTTTGTAAAAAAGTTCACATGGATAGTTTAAAAATGGGGGGAGGAATATCCTCCCCCATGTATGTGGTCTTATTTTGTTTCTTCTTCGTCGTCTGCTATTTCGCCAAGGCCCGGTAAGCCAGCTAAAAGCTTATAGTGCTTGTAGCGGTTCATATATTGTCTTTCTAATTCGGCCTTAAGCTTGGGTGAATCCTCAGGTGCAATTTTATCAAGAGCAGCAAAGCGTATTTCGCTCATAAGGAATTCTTGGATTTGTCCATTGGGTGCTTTAGATTCTAGCACAAATGGATTTTTTCCTTCTTCAGCCCATTCAGGATTGTAGCGATACAATGGCCAGTAGCCTGTGGTTACAGCAAGTTTGCCTTCTTCCATGGATTTACCCATGCCTTTACGTAAGCCTTGGTTAATACAAGGGGCATAGGCAATGATGAGCGATGGTCCCTTATAGGCTTCTGCTTCACGGAAAGCTTTGAGAACTTGTTGCTTATCGGCACCCATGGAAACGGAAGCCACATATACATAGCCATAACTCATGGCCATGGCGCCAAGGTCTTTTTTGCCAATGCGCTTGCCTGCGGCGGCAAATTTAGCAATGGAACCTAAAGGAGTTGCCTTGGAAGCTTGACCACCGGTGTTGGAGTAAACTTCTGTGTCCATCACCAAGATATTAATGTCTTTGCCGGAAGCAATAACATGGTCAAGGCCACCATAGCCAATGTCATAGGCCCAACCGTCACCGCCAAAGACCCAAATGCTCTTTTTGGTGAATAGGTCATCCATATGCCAAATTTCGTGGGCTAAGGGGTGATTTACTTGGCTTAAACCACCAAGCACTTGCATGCCATATTCACGCGAAGCATCGGCATCGTGCATATTTTCAAGCCAGTTTTTGCAGGCTTCCTTAAGTTCAGGCTGTGGGCCTTCCATGTCCAACAATTCTTGAACACGCATGGCAAGGTTTTCGCGGCGTTGTTCATAAGCCATTTCAATACCAAAACCAAATTCTGCCGCATCTTCAAAGAGGGAGTTGCCCCAAGCTGGGCCGTGGCCGTCTTTGTTGGTGGTATACGGGGTGGTGGGTGAAGAAGCGCCCCAAATAGAAGAACAACCCGTGGCATTGGCAATAATCATGCGATCGCCAAACATTTGGGTCAAGAGCTTCACATAGGGTGTTTCGCCACAACCAGCACAAGCGCCGGAAAATTCATGTAAAGGTTGTTGCAATTGCGAACCCTTAAGGGTGTTACGAGCCATAATATCGTCTTTGAGCTCAATATAGGCATCGGCAAAGGCAAGATTAGTTTTTTGTTCTTCAAGTTGTGTTTCCAAAGGCTTCATGATGAGCGCTTTTTCTTTGGCAGGGCAAACATCAGCGCAAGAACCGCAACCAAGGCAGTCTTCGGCATACACTTGCATACGGAATTTAAGGCCTTTTAATTC
>CAYJHG010000024.1:3356-10479 GCA_964369535.1 uncultured Desulfovibrionaceae bacterium | reverse complement strand
CCATGCCCTGTTCCGTGAATGCCATAAAGAATACGCGCCATAAGTACCTAGCAGGCTGTTTGAAATGAATATTATAATTTTATATTAAAATATGTTATTGTATTTGCCCTTTGCAACAAATACCCAGCATTTACCTGAAAAAGCAACATAGCAAAGAGCCACTTTAAGGTCAATGCTTACACAAGTACCAAGAACCAAGCCATAAAAAATACAGTACATTTTAATCGAAGTATAAAATAGGCCTTGCCTATCTATATTTTTTTTTGTACATTATTACTCTGTTTTTGCAAAATTTTATAAAAAATTTCAATTTAGAAAGGCCGTTCAAAAAAAGCCATTAAGGCATAAGCTGATAGCGACAGAACAGCCTAACAGGACACATGCATGAGCGTAAAAGAAATTAAAGAAAACTTAAGTCGCGCTAAAAGCTATGCCCAACGCCAAGACACAGAAAGAGCCGTTGGCGCCCTTATCAATGCCTTACGCCTTCTTGGCACTAAAGCCTTGGCTTCGGATTTGCGCCCTGTCATGCGCGAAACTGTACAAAACCTTGGGCGCAACCCCACCATCAAAGAAATCTGGCCGCACCCTTTGAATTACCAACCGGGGCAAGAAGCGCAACTATTGGCTCCTTTTGCACAAATTTACAAAACCTTATGCCAAGAAGAGGAAGAAGGACGCGACGCAGCCAAATCCAGAAAATTGCGCATAGACCAAACACTGAATGCCGGTATTAAACTTTTGCAACAAAAGCGTGTGTCCGAAGCCGATGCTTGTTTTGCCGAAGCTGTAAAAAACTATAAGGACGAACACGCGCTTTTTGGCATGATTGGCAAAGCACTCATGGAAGTCAATGAATTTCGCCGCGCCTACCCCTATTTAAAGCGCGGTGCAGAAGTGGCACCACAAAATGCCAATGTGCAAGCTTTGTATAAACAATGCTGCGAATTACGCGCTAAAGGCTAGGTATAGCAAAAAGTATATAAATTTAGACCCTTAAGAAGTTGTAGCGCTTGTAAGGGTCTTTTTTTATGCATGTTCATTGTATTCCTTGTTTTACGAAATACTTCTTCTTCTCAATTTTTTAAGCGTAAAAGTGCCAAAGCAGTCGCAAAAAGCTTGCTTTTTTACAGAAAAGTTCTAGACTTTCTCTTAACAACTTGTGGCAAAATGTTGCCTGTTTCGTCATGAGTTATGCAATGCATTACAAGAAAATTTTTATAGGGTATAAGTATAGTAATTTGGGCAGGCTGTTCAAAAAATATTATTTTACTAGGTAGATTTTTTGAGTGAACCTGTTGAGGAGGATTTATGGGCGCAGCTACGGTTCGATATATTCACGCAGCAGATTTGCATCTTGACGCTGCCTTTGTGGGCATAAGTCGTGAAGCCTATACAGAAAATCTGGGGCAAGAGTTACACAAAGCAACATTTGTGGCTTTAGATCGTCTTGTGGCTTTGTGCTTGCAAGAAAAACCCCATTTTCTTGTGTTGGCAGGTGACATATATAATGCAAAAGATCAAAGCCTTAAAGCCCAATTGGCCTTGCGTGACGCTTGCCTTGTTCTTGCAAAAAATAATATTGCTGTTTATATAGTCCACGGCAATCACGACCCCCTTTCTTCTCGTTTGCAAATGTTGCATTGGCCAGAAAATGTGCACACATTTGGGGCTGATATGGAAGATTGTGTGGTCAGGCATCAAGAAAAGCCCATAGCCATTATACATGGCATAAGCCATGTGAGTGAATATGAAGGCCGCAATTTGGCCAAAGAATTTCAGCGCCGCAAAGATCCTGAATTTAATAATCTTTTCCAACTTGGCCTTTTGCACTGCACCCTTGAAAACGCCAAACACTCAGACCGCTATGCCCCCTGCACCCTTGATGATTTACAACAAGCAGAATTAGACGCTTGGGCTCTTGGGCATGTGCACGAAAAAAAGATAATCCAAAAAGATCCCTTGGTTGTATATGCCGGTAATACCCAAGGCTTGCACATTAACGAAGTAGGTGCCAGAGGTTGTTATTTGGTAACAGCAAAACCTAAACAAAATGGAGGCTTTCATACCGAAGTGCAATTCCATACCCTAGGGCCTGTGGTGTGGGAAAAATGCCTGGTTAGCCTTGAAGATGTGCAACAATTGGATACAGCTGCACAGCAAATTTTAGAACATATTGACATGTGCAAAGCGCAATTGCCCATTTCTTGTTCCGGTCTTATAGTGCGCATTATCCTGACAGGGCGCACGGTCTTAGATGGGCCTTTGCGCAATATCCAAGAACGAGCCGATCTTTTACAGTACTTACGAACTCAATTGGCCGAGGGCTCCATGCGATCTTCTATAAACCTTACCCAAGAACCGCAAATCAGCATTAAAGATATTCAAATAGAAACAAGCCCCTTGCTTGATTTTGAAACCTTGCGTGGCCAAGATGACTTGCTTGGCGAAACTTTGCGTTATTCACAAAAATTGCTGGAAAATGATCAAGACGCTGCGACATTTGTGCAGAATATTTTAGATCCTCTCTTTGCACACCCTAAAGCAAGGCACATTTTGGTAAATCCAGATAGTGAAGAAATACAAAACCTTCTGAAAGAAGCAGAGCGCCTTTGCGCAGACAGTATGGAGAGTCGCTAATGCATATTCAATCTTTTCACATTGATGCCTTTGGCAAGTTATCAGATGTGGGCATTGAAGATCTGCCCCGTGGCTTGGTGATTTTTCTTGGTAATAACGAAGCCGGTAAATCCACCTGCCTTGAATTTTTTAGAACTATGCTCACCGGTTATACATCATATGTTAAAGATATATACAAGCCCATGCACACCGTTGATAATAAATCCGGTGGTTCCATTGACTTGCATACCGCAAATTATGACTTAGTGCGCCTTACCCGCAGGCCAGGCAAAGGGCAGGGGCTCATGTGGCTTGCCGATCGCCACGGCGAAGCCTTAGAAACAAGCTTGCTTGATAAAATATTAGCTGGCGTAACGCGCGATGTGTATCGCAATGTATTTGGCTTCAGCCTCAATGAATTGCAGGTTCTTGAGTCCTTAAGCAGCGAAGAAGTGCGCCATGCTCTGTATGGGGCAAGTTTTGGTATGCATTTGCGCTCTCCAAGTACAGTGCTTAAAGAATTGACCGCGCAAATGGAAAAACGCTTTAAAAGCAGAGGAACCACGCCGCTTTTAAATATTAGCCTTAAAGAATGGGAAGAGGTACAAAAACACTTGCGCCATGTGCAAAATGAATGCACACAGTTTGATAATTTAAGTATGCAAAAGCAAGACCTTGAAGGTAAGCTCTCTATAATTCGTGAACAAAAAGGAATGTTTGAACAACAAAGGCGGCAAGCAGAGCGACAATTGGGAGTTTGGAAACAGTGGGATGAATGGCGCACCACAGAACAACGCTTGGCACGCCTTGAGCCTGTGGCAGCATCATTTCCGGCTGAGGGGCCTTCTCGACTTGAAAAAGCGCAACACATGGCCATGGAAGCCACAAGACGCATACAAACTCAAGAAGAACGCTGCAAAAAAATTGAAGAAAGCATGGTGAACTTGCCTATACATGAGGCACTTCTTGATAAAAGACCCAGCCTGCAAGCTTTGAGTGAGCATAAAACGTCTTTTAGGCATGCCCAAAGCTCTTTAGGGCCTGTTTCGGCACAAATTGCCAGACACGACCTTTTATTACAAGAACGTTTGGCCGACCTTGGCCCTGAATGGACTTGTGCACGCATACGCAGCATGAATCGTTCACTTTTTATCCGCAGCGAACTAGAAAAATGCGCTTCGCATATTCAAGCCACAGAGGGCGCCCACACTGCCGCCGCCAGCGCTTTGGAAAAAGTTAATATTAATGCGGAAGAAGCCAAACATGCAGTGGAAATTGCCCGCACAACCTATGCCTCCATACCTGTGCCCACTGCCCTTTTAAATATAGAAGAGCGCGAAGACATTCGCCGCAGTTTGGCGCTCATAGAAAATGCGCAGAACACATTGCAAGAAAAAGAAAATGCCTTGCGCCAAGCGCTGCAAACCCTGCGCCGCACCCTAAATCCCTTGCACATACGCCATCAAGATAATGATTTTGAACCAGGGGAAAAAAATGTACTGCTGCAAAAGTTAGAAGGACTTATCCAAAGCCGAGAGCAAGGTTTGCGCTTGGCCAAAGAAGCTCAAGAAGCGCGCAAAGAAACACAAAATAGCGAAAGAATTGTCTTACTTGCTCAAGAAGAAGAAGACAATTTACGCTCTCGCCTTGACCGCACACGCAAAAGCAAGGACGAAACTGCCGACGCTTCACGAAAAAACGTGGACATGCGAACCAATGCAGTGCGCAATTTGCGGCACCTTGGCAGTAGCCTCACCCTTGAAGAAGAGCGCTTACACGAAATGAGCACTCGCCATGCCGAAGCTGTGGCACCAGAACCGGTAAAAAGCATTTTGCTTATGATAATTGGAATACTGGTGATGCTTGCAGGCATTGCCGGATTGCTCATGCCCCTATATTTTGGCATACATGAAATTCAAATAACCAAGCGATTGATTTTACCACTCACCCAATTTACTAGCTATTTTGTTGTGGTGGCCGGTGCAGCTTTTCTTGCCGGGGGCATGCCACGTTCAGGGCCTGAAAACGAACGCTTTAAAAGAGAACAAAAAAGCCTTGAAGAACGTATAAGTACACAAAAAAATCGCATTATGGATCTGGAAGGTCGCATTCAAGAACAATGCGTATTGGCAGAAGTTCCCGAAGCCAATCCCAGTTCTCTTGACGCTGTGGAGCTTGCTTTGGAAGAAGAAAGGCAAAAGTGCAGCACCGACGAAAGGCTCAGTGTGGAATTGCTGGATTTAGAAAAAGAATATGCAGATATAACTTCAAAAACTCAAATAAAAAAGCATATATTCAATCAGCTACAAAATGCCGAACAACAAACTTTGCAAAAATGGCACAACCTTTTGCGCGCCCATGATATAGACACAGTGCCTTCGCCAGACGCAGCAGAAGCCTTTTTTGCCCGAGTGGAAGCTGCCATTGTGGCTCAAGAAGCTTTACAAAGTTTGCTGCTTGAAGCAACTCAACTTGAGCATCAGATTCAAGAACGCATACGCAAATTAGCAAGTTACGACCCCATACACGATGGCCTCATCAAGCAGCAAGAAGACAATGTCGAACTTGAAATTTTGAATAATGACCCGAAAGACTCAGCAGCACTTGCCGCACAAACAGACAGTACAGAGCATACTGAAGAAAATGCCTCAGAAAAAGTAAATGCAGAGGTACATAATCCTGAAGAGCAAGACGCAATAGCTACAACAAATGAAGAAAATTGGACTATATTGCAAGTAATCACCATTACCCAACGTGTGTTGGACGCTTGCCGCCTTGCCGATGAAGCGGAAGCAGAACGCTTAAAAGCCCAAACTGCCCTTGATAATGCCGGCTATAGCGAAGATATGGCGTTAAAAGCTCAAGCTGAAGCCATGGCCACCTTGCAGCAATGCGAGAGAACTCTTGCCGAAGCACGCGAATCTTGGAAAAACCACTTACAAGAACTTGGCATTGGTATGGATGTGGAGCCAAGTATGCTCAGAGCAGCTCTGGAATGCATGGAAAATTGCCTGAACATTGAAAGTGAAATCATTAAACTTAAAGAAGAATATCAGCGTTTGGAAAAAGAGTGCCAAGCCCTTATTCTGCCCTTACAAAGTATTTTGGAAGAATTGCAATGGGAGCTTCCTGTTAAAAGTGCAGAAATGGAAGAATTTACCGAACAAGCTGATATTCCGTATCAAGAAGATTGGGTGGGCACGCTGGATAACGTATTATTTAATGCTCAAGCAGCAAGAGAAAATAAACAAGCTTATGAGCAATATGTAAGTCAGCTCACCACCTATGAAGAAGAATTGCACGAAGCCCAAAGACAGCTACAAGATGCCAATGTTATCCAAGCTGAGCTTCTACGCTTAGCCGAAGCCCCTGACAGCGAAAAATTCTTGCAGCTTGCGACTGTTCTTAAGCAAAAAGAAGAGCTTATGCAGCGTAAGGCCGATCTTGAAGACGCATTGCGTCTTGCGGCAGGTGTCCAAGATTTTGAAGAATTTCTTACTTCTTTTACAGAAACAGACGAACAAGAGCGAGAAATATTTATTAAAGAAATGGAAAAAAACCTGCAAGGTTGCACACTTGAAGAGGAAGAAAATATAACAACTTTGGCCGATATCAATGCCACCTTACGCACCCTAAGCACAAGCGATCAGCTGGCAAAGCTTCGCCAAAAAGAACGTAATTTGCAAGAAACCATACACAATGGCGCGAAAGATTGGGCAAGATATGCTTTAGCCAGACAGCTTATTTTACAAGCAAAGCACAATTTTGAATTGGAAAGACAACCTCATGTTATACGCATGGCCTCAGAGATATTCCAAAAAATAACGGCAGGGCGTTGGAAAAATATCAGCGCATCCCTTGAAGAGTCAAGCCTTTATGTGTTGCCCCCACACGGAGAGCCCGTTTCACCCGTCATCTTAAGCCGTGGCACTCAAGAGCAACTCTATCTTTCTTTGCGCCTTGCCTATATTCGCGACCATGCAGAGCATGCGGCGGCCTTACCCATTATTATGGACGATATACTTGTGAACTTTGACCCCCAAAGAGCTGAACGCACAGCTCATGCTTTGTTGCATTTGTGCGAAAATCCCCATGCGCATCAGGTGCTCTTTTTTACTTGTCATCCACATATTGCCGATATGTTGCAAGAAAAAAGCTCTCAAAGTCAACGCTATATAGTAGAGGATGGTAATATTATAAAAGCTTGATGCTTTATAATTATTTTTTATTGATGAGTCCTAAAAGGTAATAAGGTTTTTTGTTATTGCCCAATGGTATTTTTTATAGTATCGTTCCTCGGAGTATGTATTATCTATTATGGGCATTGCAAGGCATTATGTACCTTTTACGCATATGGAATCATCATGAAAAGAAACCACCTATCTAAGGCAGTTATGCCGTGGAAAAACAGCTCTATGCTTGCGGGCATTAATTTCTGGTCGCCCCATTCTACATTTGAAAGTATGAATTATTCTTGGATTATTTTCGTTTTTGTTGGAATATT
>CAYJHG010000024.1:0-3256 GCA_964369535.1 uncultured Desulfovibrionaceae bacterium | reverse complement strand
CCCATCGACGTGTATTTTCAAATTGTTACCAAGGGTGTGCCTACATATTATCATTTTGCTTCGTTTGTGCACAAAGTTTATCAAGATCAAACTGGCACATATATGGAGATTATTCGCCCAAGTATTTTGAGCGACTCTCAAAGCAAAGAAACCTTGCGTGTGGAGCCTGAGCCCAAAATGGTGGCCATGGCTTCTGCTTGGATTTATCCCAGTGAACCTACCGTCATGCCAGTAGAAATTGCAAAACTTGGAACAGCTCATGCCATTTTCAAGCCTGAAGGCGACAGCGATTTTCATATTGTTTATATATCATCAGATGGTATACGCTTGCGTTTTGTGCGCGATCACATGGAAACTTTGCCTTGTCATTTTGAAAAAAATGCTCAAGCATGTCTATTGCTTGTGCTTAATTCCCATGACGAAGCCTTGGGCAGAATTCCCCTATGGCTAAAAGCCAGATGCGTAGGCTTTTCGCCTTCTGACGATAAAGAATGCGTTGATGCAAGATTTACATTTACCCATTGGCAACAAATTTCAAGGCGCAGTCCGCATATTCAGTGGTTTCCTTCCACAGATAAAGATAGGGTGCCGCCGCTTATGCACTGGATAATGCACGAAGTATTGCAAGTGCAGCACGAAGAACAACAAGACAATAAGCCAGATTTTACTAAAGTATAGTCCGTAGCGAAGGTGTGTATGAACTTGCGTCTTACAGTTATTGGCGGAGGCCCCGGTGGTTATACGGCAGCTTTTGCGGCAGCTAAAGCTGGCATGGAAGTTACTCTCATAGAAAAACATCATCTTGGTGGTGTTTGTTTAAATTATGGTTGCATACCTACTAAAAGTCTTAAGGCCTCGGCCGAAGCCTTAGAAAATGCTTTACGTTTAGAAGAATTTGGCATTAGCGCGCAGGGCATAAGCCTTAATTTGGGTAAAGTCATTGAACGTAAAGAAAAAATTCGTACTATATTGCGCGGCGGCTTAGAAAAAACCTGCGCTAAGCTAAAAGTGAACCTTTTGCGTGGTACAGGTTCCATTCAGACTATTTCCCCCACAAAAACCGTTTTAGTGCAAAAAGAAGATGGTTCTCAAGAACTTGTGGAAAGTGATGTGATTTTACTGGCTACAGGTTCTGGCATATTGCCCTTGCCCGGCCTTGAATTTGACCATAAATATATTTTAAACAGCGACGATGCCTTGGAACTTACCACAGTGCCGCAGTCTTTGTGCATTGTGGGCGGCGGTGTCATTGGTTGCGAAATGGCCTTTATTTATCGTGCCTTTGGGGCAAAGGTCACCCTTGTGGAAGGCTTAGATCGTCTCTTGCCCATGCCCAGCGTAGATAATGACATAAGCAAGCTTTTGCAAAAAGAAATGAAAAAACATGGCATAATCTGCGAACTAGGCCGCACTTTGCAAAATATTCGTGTGGTGGATCAAAAAGTCCAAGCCACGCTTAAGCCTTCACCATTTTTGCAAAGCCATACCAAGGCTCAAAGCACAGAGCAAGATATAGAAATGGACGCAGTGCTTGTGAGCATTGGACGCAAAGCCAATGTGGAAGACCTAGGCCTTACGGAAGCGGGAGTCGAAACCGATGCGCGCGGTTGGATTACGGTAGATGCGCACATGCAAACTTCTGTGCCAGGTATTTATGCCATAGGCGATGCTTTGGGGCCAAATCACATTATGCTGGCACATGTGGCCAGTGCTGAGGCTGCATGCGCCTTGAAGCATATGCAAGAACCTCATAAAGCGCTTGCCATGGATTATACTGCCGTGCCGTCAGCCATTTTCACATCACCCGAAGTGGGCTGTGTGGGCTTGAGTGAACAACAAGCGCTCGAGATGGGGCTTGACATTGAATGCCGAACATTTCAGGCCAGAGAACTTGGCAAAGCCCACGCCATGGGCGAAATTACAGGATTTTTTAAACTTATTTATGCCAAGGAAGATCAAAAAATCTTGGGGGCGCACATAGCAGGCGCCCATGCCACAGATCTTATTGCTGAAATTACCCTTGCTATACATATGGGTGCAACATTGCAAGATGTGGCAAGTACCATACACGCACACCCCACATTGGCAGAAGGGATTTTTGAAGCGGCCGTGCATTAAGTAGTATTTTTTTGAGGTATCATTCCTCTTGGGCAGTAAGTTTTTAGTAGCAAAGATACAAAGCGAGTTACCAAGAGCTGGCGTGCGAAGGGTTGTTCTATCATCGTCATTGCGAGAAAATGCGCTGCAAGACTTTCATACTTTGATGAATCTATTAGCGCATTTTCGTGGCAATCCATGCCTTTTAAACTTTCATAGAGGGGTATATTCTTCGACAAATGTTTTAAAGATGGATTGTCGCGAAAAAGCGTTAAAAATCCATCATAATGTTCGTGCCTGCTACGGACGTAAAAAGGACATTTAATCGGTCTTTCCCTAACCGCCTAAATACGCTTCCTTTACCTTAGGATCTGCCAGCAACTCTTTGCCTTCGCCTTGTAGTACAATTTTCCCCACCTCTAAAATATAGGCGTGATGCGCCACAGAAAGGGCGGCAAAGGCATTTTGTTCAACCAGCAAAATAGTCTTGCCTTCAGCATTGATTTTCAGAATAATATTAAATATTTCTTTAACTAAAAGCGGTGCAAGGCCAAGGGATGGTTCGTCAAGCATGAGCAAGTCAGGGCGACTCATAAGAGATCTGCCAACGGCAAGCATTTGCTGCTCACCACCTGAAAGAGTGCCGCCCTTTTGCCACAAGCGTTCACGCAAACGTGGAAAAAGGTCGTATACCCATTCAATATCTGCGGCTATGCCGTCTTTATCCGAGCGGCTATAGGCGCCAAGGTGCAGGTTTTCTGCAACAGTTAAGTGGGGCAAAATGCGCCGACCTTCGGGGGATAAAGATATGCCAAGGCGCACCATATCTTCTGGCGGTAGGCCAAGTAATTCTTTAGAGGGGGAAGCTTCGTGCCTTTTAAAGGCAATGTTGCCGCTAGAACCTTTGTTAAGACCAGCTATGGAGCGTATAATGCTGCTTTTGCCGGCACCATTGGCACCGATGAGTGTAACAATACTGCCGCGTGGGATATGCATATCCACACCCTTCACGGCTTCAATGCCGCCATAACGTACTTTAAGATCTGTAATTGTAAGCATTTACACCACCATATCTTCGCCAAGGTAGGCCTTAATTACGTCTGAATTTGTGCGTATGGCTTCGCCAGTGCCTTCAGCAATAAGGCAACCATATTCCATA
>CAYJHG010000023.1:0-10790 GCA_964369535.1 uncultured Desulfovibrionaceae bacterium | reverse complement strand
TCAAAAGAACCCCATTCATTGCTCACATTTTGACCAAGACCGCCTTGCATGGCAGGGCCTGTTTCGTCGTCGGTGGCTCCGACACTTCCTTCTTTTACAAAAAATGTAAGGCTGGCCCCTGTGTCCACATCATCGGCAGTGGCTTGACCTGTGGCAATAACGGCATCGGCAATGCCGTCACCGTCTGAATCAAAGTTATCATCATCTTCAACAACATCAAGGTCGGTAGAACTTAATTCCAGAGTGGGTTTATCGTTGGTGCCAAGCACATTCACGGTAATTTCAACGGTGTCGGTGCCGCCTCGTCCGTCACTTACAGTAACGGTAAAGGTTTCTGTGCGCGTTTCACCTTGGGCTAGGGCATTAATTCCTGCATTGTTATTAAGGATATAAGTAAAATCACCGGTGCTTGGGTCTATGTCAAATATACCAAATTGCCCTGTACCGTCGTCTACACTGTAGGTTAGGGTGTCGCCGTCAACGTCACTGGCTTCCACTTTGCCTGAAACGCTTGTAACACCGTCATAGTCTTGGTTGGGTTCGGTGCCAAGGCTACCATCGGCATCACGCCCAACACCTGCTTCGATAACATTGATATCATCGGCATCAGCATTGGGGAAAAGATTGTCGTTTATATCAGGGTTATTGGGGTCATCAGGAAAAGTTACTTCAACGTCATCAATAGTAGGGGCTCTGTTGGCAGGATTGTCTGTGTCACCATCAGTACCGCCAAGAGTATCACCATCGCGGTCATCTTCTTCATTGGTATCATCTGAAAATTCTTGGTCAAGGCGTACTTCGCGGGTAAGACCACCGTATAAAGAACCGCTTTCTAAGCCAACACCAACGCCGCTGCCTTGAGGAGCATTGGTATTACCGGCCGCAGGCATTAAGTCTTCACTTAAAGCTGCAAAAAAGGCCTCACCGGGAACAGTATCGCCACCAATGACAAATTCCGGCATGTTTTCAGAGGTATACGCTACATAAAAATCTGTAAGTTCAATGCTAGAGCCGTCTTCAAATGACAATAAAAGATTATCATCAATACGTTCTAATAAAGCATCACCAGGTTCAAACTCAAAAACAATTCTGTCTTCAGGTTGTGGGGTAATGGCTGTTGCTTGGTTGGCTTCTGGCTTTTGTAATAAAATGTCTGCCATGATAGTCTCCTTAGGATATACGTACAGCTAAAAAATTTAAAAAAATTCTTTTAGAGTTTTAGTCTTGTATTGGCAAAAAGTTGGCAATACGCATAGACATCCAATAAAATATATTTGGGATTATAAAGAGGTCGGACTTAATAGAAAAACGGTATGAAGTCACGAACGGTCAAAGCATTATTTAAAAAACACTTTGCCAAGCCTAAGATGTAGAAGTTTTATGTAAAAAATTCTATCTCTTAAAGCTCAAGAAGATATTTAGGAGAGTAAACGTTATAAATGAACGCCTCTCTGCGAAATTGAGTTTTAAGTAAAGGCTACTAAAACCAATTCGCTTGACCTCTAATTGGCATAAGCCAGAGCAGATGTCAAGCATTTTGGTACGAGAATTATAAAAAAAAGTTTTAATCTTTATGGGGCTTTGATTGTTTTTTGAACAGATATGTGTAATTGTAAGCATTTTGGTATGAAATGATTTATCCACCAAATCTTCCAGATCCATGACCCATACGGTTTACATCTGCATTTTCAAAGGAATCTAGCATATAAAGACGGATTTTATTGCTGCGCGGAAATTCTCGCTTTAGCAAAGTTTTTAAGAGGCGTTTAATTTTTTCTGTTGTTAATCCTTCCCATAACTCTTCATGGAAGCCGCGTTCTACCACAGTAAAACTGTCTGCGCCTGTGCAGATTATAGCCACGGAGCGATTGCGCTTAAATGACCGCATATCAAGGCATTGGCCATGTTGTAGTTTGCTCAATCGTTCCAAAATAGCTGGGATGATAGTCGTTTTATCGTTCATTAGACTTTCCGCTCATGGCCTCAATTTGTATGTACCATACGGCTGTGCGGGCAAGGTTTTTTGCGCTTGTGGGTGTGGGGCAATGTGCTGCATAGCGAGTGGCAATGGCGCAAAGAGCCATGTCTTTTTCTGCTACATCTTCCACAAGGTGTGCACTGCCTATACCGCTGACGCAGGCATAAGAGGTGGTGGCTTTTTCGGCAAGTATGGTAATGTCGGTGGTGGCGCAAAAGCCGACATGGTTGTTTGCTTTAATGCACTGCATTTTAAAGCCTTCTAAGGCCGAGTGGATATAGAGTTTTTTTTGTATGCGTACGAAATTAAAGGGTATAATATAAGGCGCTTCTTGTTCGCTAGGAGTGGTAAAAGCCACATAAAGTTCTGTGGCTGTGTCAAGTACGCGCGAGGTGAAGTCTTCGCTATTTTGCGCTCTGTCTGCGCGGCGCATGGGGGGGAGGTTATGATGCATAATCTATTCCTTTATGTTCGTTCGCAATGGTCAGTTGCTTACACAGGTAACAGAATAAGAAGAAAACCTCTAGAAAAAATTTTTCTGGATAAAAATCAGCGCAAATAAAAATGTGACAGTGCTCCCTTGGTGCAAACTTTGAATTGACCTAATTCTTCGGCAGGGTGAGTATCTTTTGCGCCCATAAAATAATCAAGGCCGCGTATTTTTAAAGCAGCGTTGCGTAATTCTTGTAGCTGTTGGCGCAAATCTTCGTCTTGCCCCAAAATTTCCAATAAAGTTTCCTCGTGCTCTTCGCATTCCAAAACAATGGTGTTGTTTTGCGAAAGGCTGAGTAATAATTTTTCATTTATTGCAATGTTATGGTGCTGCATAATATTTTGCATGCGGGCTAAAAAGCTTTCTTGAAGTTGCTCCATATAGGTGGATAAATCTTCTTGCGCTTGTTCGCCAAAAAGGTCAATGCAGTGGGAGAGGGTATGCAAGGCTTGCTCTTCTGGTTCAAGCCTAGTATTCTCTTGTTCGTGGGCGCTTGTTGTAAGTGGCATGGGTGCTATGTCCTTTGTGCTTTGTAAGTGCAACATGCTATTTAAAAAGTTGCTTATGGCGTTACTTTGGTTTTTCACAGCGTCCTCCTCAAGGAATTTTTTTTCCTTCGATGCGTATGCTTTTACCTATAGCAAAATGGGTGCCATAGTGAGCGGCAATAATTGCATCTTATGAGAAATGCTCAAAAATCTCTAGAAATATTTAAGAGTTAGCATGAAGTTTTTTTTGTGATGTTTATGCGAAAAGAAAAATATTCCTAGTCACATACAGATAATAAGGAAAATAAGGTCAGAAAAATGTTACACCAAGTCTATGCTATTTTGGTTATTTTAAGCTGGGGTCTTTTGCTCTGGCCCTTTCCTGTAGAAGTTTTTTTGGCAGCGTGTTTTGCGTGTATTTTATGCCCCGTCTATGCCCAATTATTAACCCATTGTAAAAAGAAATATGCCAATGCCATTATTACACTTGGTCTTGTGGTGGGCATAATCTTGCCTTTGAGCGTTATTGTTATTATGGTCATACCACAAGCGGCCAATGGTATAAAAATACTAAATAATTTACGAACATTAGAATGGATAAGCGGCCCAGAGATGCAAGAATTTTATACCACTATAGATGTGTGGCTTAAAAAAATTCCGGGTCTTGAAGGGGGCATGCAGCTTGTAACCGAAGAACTCACAGCTTTTTTGGCAAGTTTTATTCAAAGTATTGTTAGTCAAGGTATTGGAATTGCAGGATTTACCATGAATTTTGTTGTGCGGCTTTGTGTGCTTATCTCTTTAAGTCTTGTGGGGATATTGTATGCTGCAGAAATGGCGTCTTTTATTAAAATAATAACGCGCTTTCCCGCAGATGTATTACAGCGCTTTACCCAAACCATTCGTGAGGCCATATGGGCTGTTCTTTGGGGTGTGCTCTTGGTGGCCTGTATTCAGGGTATTCTTTGCGGTGTGGCCTTTTTTTTCGTGGAGCTTCCGGGCGCCACATTTTGGGGATTTATAGCCACCCTGGTGGCTCCCATTCCCTTGGTGGGCACAAGCATTGTGTGGCTTCCGGCAGTCATTTATGTTTGGTTTAGCATTTCAAAAGGAGCCGCGGTGGGCTTACTGTTGTGGTGTGGCATTGTGGTGGTGGGAGCGGACAACTTTTTACGCCCCATGTTCTTGCGCGATGGTTTAAAAGCAACTTTTGCCGTTGTGCTCATTGCCATTCTTTGCGGTCTTGTGGCCTTTGGGCCTGTAGGGGTTGTGGCAGGTCCTGTGCTTGCAGCTTTTGCCCTTCAAGCTTCGCGCGAGGTATATCGTTCCGGTAATTGATATATAAAAAGAGTTTCTTAACAGGATGTTAGCTAAGCCATTTTTTAAGGTAGTCTTGCAAAATCTGCATGTCAATGGGCTTTGCTAGGTGTTCGTTCATGCCGGCATCAAGGCAGCGTTGCTTATCTTCGCTTAAAGCATTGGCGGTCATGGCAATAATGGGCACAGAAAGTAACCATGCGGCCTCTTCGTGTGTGCTGTCTTTTGAGTGAAGAGCCAAGCTACGCAAACGTTTTGTACACTCAATACCGTCCATAATGGGCATTTGTATATCCATAAATATAGCATCGTATTGTTGTTTTAAAACCATTTCAAGGGCTTCTTGGCCGTGTTCTGCAATATCCACTTTTAATTCTTCTGCTTCTAGAAGTGCTCGGGCAATTTCTTGATTGATGGGATTGTCTTCTACCACAAGTACATGCTTTCCTGCATAAGCTTTTCCAAGCATTTCATGGGCATTAGTGCTTTTTGAGTCCTTTGGAATTTCAAAGGGTATTATGAAGCTGAATGTGGAACCTTGGTGCAATATGGATTGCACATGCAATGTGCTCCCCATGAGTTTTAATACGTCTTTGCAAATACTTAAACCAAGGCCTGAGCCACTGAAGCGCCTTTGGAAAAAATTGTCGGCCTGGGTAAAAGATGTGAAGATTTTTTCTTGTGTTTCTTTGTCCATGCCAATGCCTGTGTCTTGTACAGAAAAGAGCACATAAATTTTTTGGTGCTGCTCTTGTTCTAATTGCGCTGTGGGCATAAGGGTATTGTGGTTGGAAATTTCAATAGTGATGACGCCTCTATCTGTGAATTTTACAGCATTGTTCATAAGGTTAAAGAGAATTTGCTGTATTCTTTTGGGGTCACCATAAAGATTCTGCGGAATAGAATTGTCCATATGGCTGCGTAAAATTAGGTTTTTTTCTTCTGCAGCAAAGCGTGCAACGCTGGTGATGGAGTCTACAATGCTATATAAATTGAAGGGGACATGTTCTATTTCAAGAGAGCGAGATTCTATTTTGGAAAGATCTAAAATGTCGTTGAACATGCCGAGCAAGGACGTGGATGCTGTGTGCATTTTTGTGAGCTGGTCAGATTGTTTTTCTGTTAAGTTATTGCGTTCAAATACTTGCAAAAATCCCATAATGGCATTGATGGGAGTGCGTATTTCGTGGCTGATGGTGGCAAGAAAATTACTTTTTGCCTGCGAAGCCGCAAGGGCGCGCTTATGCATTTTTTCGCTTTGGGTGATGTCGCGTAAGTGTAAAATGTAACCTGCGTGGCTTTGGTCGGCGCAAAATAAATTTGTACAGGTGATAGAATATTTTTTGTCTGAAGCTTCAGGAGTTATTTTAAAGCTTAAGCCTTTACTATAAAAACCTTTCTTTTCATTAAGTTCGCGAATGCGTACTAAAGGACAGCGCGCACTGTTGCACATGGAATTGGGGCAGATATCTTGGCAAGATTTGTACATGCCTTCTTCTTGATTTATGCCCATGTGCTTGGCCGCAGCAGTATTATAAAATGTACGTTGAAAATTTTTATCCACAACCACAATGGCGCTGCGTATGGAGTTTAACACACTTTCAAACCAAAAAATCTTATTGGAAGCTATGGCAAAAGCTTCGTTAAACCATGCTAGAGTTTGCCCCATTTCTATACTTAAATATGGCATGTCTAGCTTGGCAGTAAAGTCACCCATGCTGACTTTTTGGGAAAAATTATGCATTTTTAATAAACCATGATTAATACGACGCATAAATATTATAAAAATGCAAAGCAAAAACAATGCTACAGCAATGCCTGTATGTATGCTTAACCATTGAGTTTTTTCTTGAGCAACGGCCACGTCTTCAAGGGCAAGCGCATTAATGACTTCTGCATCATCAAGAATAAGTGTCATGGTATTTTGCAAATTCCATTGCAAAACTTCTAAGGATAATAGCCTGCCTTTATATATTTCTAGGTTCCGGTAATAATCTAGCAAAGGCTTATACAGCATATTTCGCTGAGGGTATATTTTTATTATTTCTTTTAGGCTATTATGAGTGTTTTCTAATACTGATATATGTTTTGTATTTGCGCTATATAAAACGTCTTTTTGTATTTTAGATATTAATCGAACATAAGCATAGTCTTTTTGCAAATGTAGCTGATCAGATGCAGGAATTAACAAATTTAAAACTTGTTGCTCATATTTTATATGTAAATTTTCATTTTTTGTTTGTGCTTCATAGACAGTTGTGTACGTCTGAAAATAATCTAGCAATGGTTGTATATGAGATTGGAGAACAGTAGATTTTTCTTGTAATTCAACATCAGAAAAAAGATTGTTTACAATAGTTGTTTTATCTTGTGCATGTTTAATTTCTTGCAAAAAAGCATCTTGAGATTCTTTTTTTGGATTTAACATATAGTGCAAAAGAGCAATATTGGCTTTTTGAATATTGCTTTGCACGTCTTTTATAGACATGATGGCTACATTGAGTTTTGATATATTTTGTAAGCCATTCCAATTTTGCCAAAAAATAAAAGATATGAGTGCTAAAAAAGTGATGGTGACGAGAGAAAATATTGTCTTTAGAGACATAATAAAACCTTCAATAAAAACTAAAAAACAAAACAACCTAAGAATATTTACATAACGTATGAATAGTTATAGTGAATTTTTAAGTGAGAGCAACTTTGTGCCCAAGCTAGTATGGAATATGAATGTTTGTCAATTACCATTTTCCGTTAAAACAAAACTTTTTATTGTCACGTTTAGAGGGATTTTTAATTTTCTTAATAAATCAAAATTGTTATGCTTTTATTTCTGCGTAATTAAATATAATTTTGCTTGATGTAAAATGTTATTGTCCGTATTTTTTTATTTTGCTAAATTCAGCTAAGCAAATTTTGCTTTTTCAAGTGGCACAAATGGTCACAAAGTGCTTTGTCACTACACTGTGCAATAACATTGCGGCAAAGAAGTGAGAATAAAACAGGCTGTTAACTATGTTTAAGAAAAAAATATCCCAAAAATTATCTGTGAAATCCTTGGATGAACTAGCAACAATTCTTGGTGTTGAAAGTGATTCTGATGCTGTTTCCGAGCAAATTTCACAAAAAAAACGTAAAAAGCGCCCTGTTTGGTTGCGCGTATCGCTATGGTTTTTGGGGAGTATTTTTCTTGTTTTTACAGTAATTTTGGGGCTTGCAGTATTTATTACCTCGCCTTTAGCTGAGAAATATGTACGCTCCTTTGTGGTGGATACTGTAAATGATGCAGGCAAGCCTTATGGTTTTCATATTCGCTTAGGTTCCATTGGCGGTTTTTGGAGTGGTAGAATTCAGATTTATGATTTGCGTGTGCACGATAGTTTTGGCCCGTGGTTATATGTGGATCAAGGCACATTGCATCCCAAATGGGGAAGCCTTTTGCGCGGAGCTATGGCTTTTTTGCAATTTACAGAAGGCCAAAGTATTTCTCCATCCTTGATTTCTGATGTAAAGCCTCTTATGCAAACGCCTTCTACAAACACCGAGACTTTGTACCGTGACGAAGATAGGCAAATTCAAAAATCTTCTGCCTCCGAAAGTGTTAAACAATCACAAGAGTCTCAAACAAAATTAAAATCGCTTTCATCGAAAAATCAGGCAGAATTTATTGATAATTTATTAAGTCCCTTATCTTTACTTGAAGATAAGGTTGTTGTGGCGCTTGAGCTTGGAACTTTGCTTGGGGTGCGCATGCCGCGCTTTCCCAGATATTTACCAAATGAAAATGTGGAAAAAGAAGCAATAGAACAGCAGGGCGTATCTTTTTTACCTTCGTGGCTTGCCATTGATGTGGGCGAGATAGAGCTTGTGCATTTTCAATTAGGGCACAGTGGCAGAGACTTGCGTATTTCTACGCGTATGCATGGGCAAATTTCCCATGATAAACTACGTTTGCGTAGCACTGTGTTGGCAGCCAAGGCCATATCTTCACAATGGGTATTGCCGCCGGTGTATGATTTGCCAAAAAATGTGAGCCTTTCTTTGCGCAGTTTGCGTAAAAGATTGGAAAATTTACCCAAGGGTGAAATAGACTATGAAGCAAGGCGCAATAATCCCTTATATAATTCTAAAACTTTATTGGGATTTTTGTCTTTTGATATGGATGGGGGGCTTGTGGATATGCGTGTACACATGCGCGATGCCTTGCTCACGCCATATTTTGTGCCCGGGGTAAAATCGCTTTGGACGCGTGCGCGGTTTTTGGGGAATATGCGATCTTTTTCCCCCTCTAAGGATGAGCCCATACAGGGTAAGCTTGTGAGTCGCTTTGGCATGCAATTGGTGCAAGGGGATTATAAAGTAAAAACATCCATGCTTGATGGACAATTTTTTTGGGATGGCACAGAATTTGTGTTGCGCGATGTCACTGTGCAAAGTCCTGTGCGCAATACCAGCCTTGAGCTTGAGGGAAGCATGGGGTATTCGCCAACGGCAGGTTTTGGTTCTAAGCTCAAGTTTAAAATGGATAACATAAGTCATATAATAAGCATGACAGGCATAGATACGGAAAAATACCCCTTGAAAGGTCCATTGAGTTTTGATGCTAATATTACCCGCGGCGGCCCTTGGCTTATGTGGTGGACAAAGCCTCTTCCTTCCATACAAGAAGGACGAGATTTTCCGGAATTTACACTTATAGAACATGATTCTTCTGTTTTAGCGCGGCATATTCAGCGTGCGTATAAGGACATATTTGCTTCAATACAAAAACTTGTGGCAGCTTTGCCTCAAGATAAAATTGCCCCAAGCAAAGAGCAGGCCAAGAAATCCAGACTACCCAAGGTCTCTTCGCATGAAGCCCCTTTGCGTATAATTCTCAAGGCCGAAAGCCCGCTTTTAACTACGCCGCAGGGTGAAATAAAAGATCTTTTTTTCAGTGTGCACGCTAGTTCTGTGGATGTTAGTACAGCACCTGCTGGCACGGCTTTTTCAAAGAAAAAGAATGTTGATGTCGTAAAAACAGCCCAAGAACATAAAGATACACCAAGCACTGTAAGTCCAAAAGATATCAGCGTAGGGCAAAAAGATTTTACCAGCCAAGGTTTGCCGCGCGGTTTGGTTGGCACGGCTTTTTTGCGAGCGGGTGATATGTTTAAAATGGGTGTGTCTACATTTGGCGGTAATTGGTTTTTGGGAGGTTTTCACGGCGAGGCCGACGTGCTTCAATTGGAATTGGAAAAATTATTTTTGGCATTACCCGGTATTAAAAGCGACGCCAATGTGGGTTTTGCCTATGCTTTACCGCGCACCAAGCGGCGTTGGCCTTGGGTAGACGGAAATTTTAACCTGCATATGGAACACGGAAATTGGGTATCGTTGTTTACAGATGTGCCCTTTAGGGCAGATAATTTGCGCCTTGAATCACGTTTTAATTCTTTGCTCAATGAGCTGGGTGTTCCAAGTCAATTTTTACATGCATCCCTTACGGCAGATCGTGTGGAATCTACGGCTTTTATGGTGAAAAATATTTTTGGGTCTTTAGAAAGCTACCATGTGCACGCCTTAGCAGACAGTGTGGGGCTTTCGATAGGAGCCTTGCGCGAGGCTTTGGAGCGTAAAATGGAATATACGCCGCCAGAGGATTATTCTTTATTAAATTCAAGCGTACGCTTGGCTTCGGGGCGTAGTGGAAGCTTGCGCTGGAATAGTGGCCAAGCTGATTTAAAAGTGCATGGTGAAAAGGCTGAATTTACCGTTCGCATGCTCGGTGATCTTTCCGCCCTTTTGGAAGGTACTTTTAATTTTAGAAGAAGAGTTTTGAGCTTGAAGGATTTGCAATTTGACAGTAAATAATGGTATGGACAAAAGCATGTGGATGTGAACGCCTCAATGTTTACTATATATTTTAACAATAATTTATATCTTTAGGAGATCATTATGAAAGTATTACTTATAAACGGTAGCCCTCGCAAGGCAAGCTGTACTCGCACCGCCCTAGAAGAAGTGGGCAACACCTTAAAGGCTGAAGGGGTGGATTTTACATTGGTAAGTGTTGGCACTTCTGCTATACGCGGCTGTATTGCTTGTGGAAAATGTATAAAAACAGGCTATTGCATTTTTAAGGACGATCCTGTTAATGAATGGATTGACCTTATGAAAGAATGTGATGGTCTTGTGGTAGGTTCACCCGTATATTATGCCGCACCAAATCCTTCTCTTTGCGCAGCTCTTGACCGTATGTTTTATTATAAATCAGGCTCTTATGCATATAAGCCAGGGGCGGCCATTGTGAGTTGCCGCCGGGCTGGTTCAACGGCTGCCATTGATTGCTTGCAAAAATTCTTTACCATAGCTGAAATGCCCATTGTTTCAACTCAGTATTGGCCGCAAGTGCATGGAAATACTCCCGAAGAAGTTCGCCAAGACGCTGAAGGCATGCAAACTATGCGTGTGCTTGGGCGCAATATGGCGTGGCTTATGAAGTGCATTGAGGCTGGCAAGGGCACTGTTCCCATGC
>CAYJHG010000022.1:0-11121 GCA_964369535.1 uncultured Desulfovibrionaceae bacterium | reverse complement strand
GTGGAATTGCACGCCGTATATCCGACGCTCTTCATGGGCCATAGCAGCCACTTCTAAGGTGGCAGTGCTAGCCACTACGGAAAATCCTTGAGGAACTTTTTTCACTTTATCGCCATGGCTCATCCAAATGCGAGTGCTTGCATCGCAATTAAGGCCATCCCATAAAGGGCAATTTTTGTCAGTCAGCCTGAGGTCGGCAGGGCCATATTCACGGGTAACCGATTGCGCCAATTCTCCACCTAGGTTTTGCGCCAAAAGCTGCATACCATAGCAAATGCCAAGCACAGGCACGCCCAATTCTAAAAAGCCCATGTCTAGGGTGGGTGCTTCGTCTTCACCCACTGAGGCAGGCCCTCCGGAAAGGATTATGGCATCGGGCTGCATGGCTTTGACGGCTTCTGCCGTGACAATGCAAGGGTGGATTTCGGAATACACACCGGCCTCACGCACACGCCTAGCAATGAGTTGGGTTACCTGTGAACCATAGTCGATGATGATAACTTTACTGGCCATATTTTTTCCTTGGCAGGCTGCTCAAAAAGTACAATCTGCATCGTCAGATTACTGTAAAAAACAATCTTCCTTGCATTTCACTCTTTTTGAACAGCCTGTCTAAATATTACTATTTTTGATTTTATATTAAAAAGGGCTGTCGGAATTAACTTTACAACAAATTATTAATTATCTACGCGGTAATTGGGAGCTTCCTTAGTGATGATAACATCATGCACATGGCTTTCGCGCAAGCCCGCAGGTGAAATTTCACAAAAAGATGTATTTTCGCGAAGTTCCTTAAGGTTAGCAGCACCCACATAACCCATGCCCGAACGCAAACCACCCATGAGCTGATAGATAGAATCCATAACCGGCCCGCGATAAGGCACACGCCCCACAATGCCTTCAGGCACAAGCTTTTTGCTGCGTTCTTGGAAGTAGCGGTCGGAGGAACCTTCTTTCATGGCGTCGATGGAACCCATGCCGCGGTAAATTTTATAGGTGCGGCCTTGGTATAAAATGGTTTCGCCAGGGCTTTCTTCTGTGCCGGCAAAAAGACTGCCTACCATGATGGAATGTGCGCCCATGGAAAGAGCCTTTACAATATCACCAGAGAATTTAATACCGCCATCGGCTATGCAGCAACGGTCAAGTTCTTGCGCAGCCCTTGCAGCTTCGCGCACAGCCGTCACCTGCGGCACACCCACACCGGCCACAATGCGTGTGGTGCAAATGGAACCTGGCCCAATGCCCACTTTTACCGCATCGGCGCCGGCTTTTAAAATGGCTTTTGCACCTTCATAGGTGCCCACATTGCCGGCAATGAGTTGGCAATGGGGAAAAGCTGCCTTTACTTCTTGGATAGATTGTATGACGTTGGAAGAATGGCCATGAGCTGAATCAAGCACAAGCACATCGGCTCCTGCTGCCAAAAGTTCACTGGCACGTTCAATGCCGCCTACACCAATGGCACCACCCACACGCAAGCGTCCCTTATCGTCTTTGCAAGAGTCAGGATATTTTTGTACTTTATCAATATCTTTCATGGTGATGAGCCCGCGCAAACGATTATCGCTGTCTACCACAAGCAATTTTTCAATGCGGTGCGTGTGTAAATGGTCACGCGATTCTGCAAGCGTGGTGCCCATGGGAACGGTGATGAGGTTTTTGCTGGTCATAACCTCATGCACTTTAACCTTGGTGGCATCTTCCACAAAGCGTACATCTCGGTTGGTCAAAATACCCACAAGTTTACCTTCATCCACCACAGGCAAACCGGAAACACGATAATCGGCCATATAATCCAAGGCCATTTGCACAGAATCGCTTGAATGCACAGTAATGGGATCTAAAATCATACCGCTTTCAGATTTTTTTACTTTTTCAATCTGTAAGCGCTGATTTTCGATGGTCATGTTTTTGTGTATGATGCCAATGCCGCCCATACGCGCCAAAGATATGGCCATTTTTGATTCTGTTACCGTGTCCATGGCTGCAGAAAGCAAAGGAATGCGCAGGGGAATTTCAGGGGTGAGTTGGGTTACAATGTCCACAAGGTCGGGTGTGACCTCGGAATAACTAGGGAGCAATAAAATGTCGTCGAAAGTCAAAGCTTTGCCGATGTTCGTAGGCATATAGTCCTCGTAAGCTTATGTTTTGGTAGGTCAAAAAAAACAAGTTACAGTTCATATAAAATAGTCATGCTTTTGTCAATGGCAAGAAGGGCATATGGGATATTTACATAAAAATCTTCATTTTTAAAGCTCTGTACAAATATTTTTAAAGATAAGTTTATGATTACAACTTGAAAAATTGTTTAAATTCCAAAATTAAGACATGAGCGTATTCATTGCACAGGGTCTTATATTGACAGTGGGCACAAAGTATTTTATGAATTCGCGTTTATAAATGCAAATAAAATTATAATAATGAGGTAGCGCATGTTTGAGAGCCTTTCAGACAGACTTTCAACTGTATTTCGCCAATTTAGCGGAAAAGGTCAACTTACAGAAGATAATATCCAAGAGGGCTTACGCGAAGTTCGCTTGGCTCTTTTAGAAGCAGATGTCAATTTTAAGGTTGTCAAAACCTTTGTGGATACTGTGCGCGAACAATGCCTTGGGCAAGAAGTGCTCAAAGGTGTTAGCCCAGCGCAACAGGTTATTAAAATCGTGCATGACCAATTGGTAGAACTGCTTGGCGGTGAAACCACAGGTCTTGATTTACGCGGCGCACAACCTGCCGTTATCATGATGGTGGGTCTGCAAGGTTCTGGTAAAACCACCTCTTCAGGTAAAATTGCCAATATGCTGCGCAAAGATAAAATGCGCCCCTACCTTGTGCCTGCTGACGTCTATCGCCCCGCCGCCATTGACCAGCTCACCACCTTGGCAAATCAACTTGATATGCCTTGCTATGCTTCCACCACAGACATGAACCCTGTGGACATAGCTAAAAATGCTGTGATCGAAGCCAAAGAACAAGGTGCTAGTGTGGTCTTGCTTGACACCGCAGGTCGCTTGCACATTGACGATACGCTCATGCAAGAGCTTGAAGCCATTAAAGCTGCCGTCAATCCTCAAGAAATTCTTTTTGTGGCCGATGCCATGACAGGGCAAGATGCCGTCACTGTGGCAGAGGCTTTCAATGCACGCCTTGGCATAAGCGGCGTTGTGCTCACCAAAATGGACGGCGATGCCAGAGGCGGCGCTGCTCTTTCCATCAAATCGGTAACGGGAGCCAGTGTTAAATTTGTGGGCATGGGCGAAAAACTTTCGGAAATGGAAGTTTTTCATCCTGAGCGTATTGCCGGTCGTATTCTTGGCATGGGTGATGTGCTCACCCTTGTGGAAAAAGCACAAGACACCATTGATACTGAAGAAGCCGAAGAAATGGCGCGCAAGATGCAAAAAGCGCAATTTGACTTGGAAGATTTCCGCACCCAAATGCGCCGCATCAAACAAATGGGCTCGCTTGACAGCATATTAAAGCTTATTCCCGGCCTTTCGGGCATACGCGAAAAATTGGCAGAAGCCAATGGAGCCATGCCAGAAAAAGAAATGGCCCGAACCGAGGCTATTATCAATTCCATGACCATGGCCGAAAGGCACAATCCAGACTTACTCAATGGCAGCCGCAGAGCTCGTATTGCCAAAGGTGCCGGCGTAAGCGTGCAGCAAGTTAATCAATTGGTGCGCCAATTTGAACAAATGCGCCAAATGATGAAGGGCATGATGGGCGGCAAAATGAAAGGCATGCCCAAGAATATGCCAAAAGGCATGATGCCAGACATGGGCGCATTGGGTGGATTGCCCGGCATGGGCGGCATGGGCGGATTACCAGGCATGGGTGGTATGCCAGGCATGCCCGGCATGGGCGGAATGCCCGGTATGGGTGGCATGGGAAGAAGTGGCAGCAGCGCCACCAAAAAACGCAAAAAACGCGATCCCAAGGTAAAACGCCACAAAAAGAAAAAATAGGCACACCACTCAAAAAAGTGTTGCTGTTTTGCTTTAACTAGTATATGAATCCGCACTTGGATATTGAATACTGTTAAAAAGAAGGCTTTTGTTGCAATACTCAAAGGACATAATCCTCAAAACAGAGAATTTGCTCCCTCTACATGTCCACATAAGTACTGCAAAACAAAGCATTTTACTAGGTTTTCGTTTGAAAAAAAAATTAAATTTTTTTCAAAAAAAGGAAATCTTGTAAGTACATTTGAAAGAACCTAGAAACATTATGGTTTTTTTTCAAAAAAAATTCTTTTTCGCCTAAAAAAGACAGAATTTTGTCTCTTTCGGGCAGTTTTGCGTCATGAAGACCTTGCTCTTTTAGAAAAAGGCATTTATTATAATAAAAAAGCTATGGGAGAATTTAAATGGCTGTGAAAATCAGACTCACGCGTATGGGAAGCAAGAAAAAACCTTTTTACCGCGTTGTAGCCGCCAATGCTGAAACACGCCGCGATGGTCGTGCATTAGAATACCTTGGATACTACAACCCCATGACCGATCCTGCTGAAGTTAAACTTGATGTAGAAAACGTTAAAAAATGGCTAGAGCTTGGAGCTGAACCTACAGATACTGTTCGTTCGCTGATTAAAAAGCATATGGGCTAAATTCATTTCGCCCTTTATGCTGACCTATAGGAGGTGGCTATGAAGGAACTTATAGAGTATATCGCAAAGTCCTTAGTTGACAATCCAGAAGGTGTGAGCGTTAGGGAAGTAGAGGGAGAACAAACCTCTGTTCTTGAATTAAAAGTGGCCAAGGAAGACATTGGCAAGGTAATAGGCAAGCAAGGGCGCACAGCAAGAGCCATGCGCACCATCTTAGGAGCTGCCGCTACTAAGGCCAAGAAACGCACCGTACTAGAAATATTGGAATAAACAGATTTGCTTTTGCGTGAAGAGCTGAAGGCTACGGATGACTGAAGCACATATTCATATGGGGACGCTTACGCGACCCCACGGAATTAAGGGGGAGATTTGTGTAGATTGGTACGCAGACTCCCCTGAGCTTTTGCGCGGCACTTTTTATTTGCAAGCGGGTTCTGAACCCATGCAAAAAATTACCGATGCAAAAGTGCGCATGCATAAAGGCAGGCCACTTCTCACTTTACCCCATGTGCAAGACCGTAATGCCGCCGAAACCTTGCGAGGTGTGCGAATTCTTGTTGCCAGAAAAGACCTGCCCGACATTGATGACGAAGAAGCCTATTTGCACGACATCATAGGCCTTGAGGTACTTGATGCAGACACGCGCGAAAGTATTGGCGTGTTAGAGTCTGCAGAATTTCCTTCAGATGCACAAATGATATGGTGCATAAAAACTAAAGACGGACAAGAAATCCTTTTGCCTGCGGTGGAAGAATTTATTGTGGGATTTGACCTTGAGGCGGGCATTATTTTGGTAAGCCCTCCGCCTGGACTTATAGAATTATATACAAACAAAGAACATGCCTGAACTGCCAGAAGTTGAAACCATCAAAAGAACCCTAAGCCCCCTCATTACAGGGGCAACAATCACCAAGACCACCTTGCTCTTGCCACGCACCCTGAGCGCTCAAAATACTGTGAAAAATGATGCAGGCTCTTTGCCCTTAGAGCTCTTGCATGGGCGCCGCATTACAGGCGTTTCGCGCCGCGCCAAACTTGTGCTCATAGAGCTTGAACCTAAAAAGCACAGCGCCACAGAAGCCCACATGCTGGCTGTGCACCTTAAAATGACAGGGCGACTTTTTGTGTATGACAAAAACACCTTGCCGCAAAAACACACACGAGTGATGTTTGATCTAGATTTTGCAAGTGGCGAACAAAAGCAATTATTTTATGATGACAGCCGTACTTTTGGTTATGTGCGCCTAGTTTCACCAAACACCCTCACGCAATGGCCTTTTTGGCAAAAGCTTGGCCTTGAACCACTAGAACACACTGCCACAGAGCTTGCCAAACGCTTAGAACACAAGCAAGGCACCATAAAATCACTTTTGCTCAATCAAGAATTGGTAGTGGGCATTGGTAATATCTATGCCGACGAAGCACTGTTTCGGGCGAAAATAGCTCCCCACCGCAAAGCAAATACCTTGCATGTGTCAGAACTTAAACGTATTTTTAGCGCCGTACAAGATGTGCTTACTCTTTCTATACAAGAATGTGGCTCCTCCATACGCGATTACCGCGATGCCAAAGGAGATGCAGGCTCATTTCAGAATACATTTTTTGTGTATGGACGCAGTAATAAACCTTGCCAAGTGTGCAATCACGCCCTACTTTCTTCTAAAGTGGCAGGGCGCAGCACCGTGCACTGCCCCCACTGTCAAGGAGAGTAAGACCATGACGTATAGCACTCCTAAAAGCAAAAAAGATAAAAGACTTTTTGGAAAGCCCGAAGAAATAACCAATGTTATTGGACGCTACTTGCACCGCATGGGCAAACCTGAGCAAATTATGCTAACTCGCCTTTGGCAGCATTGGGACACCGTCATGGGGCCTGAAATTGCGGCTTTATCTTGGCCCCTTGGGCATAAAGACGGCATACTTTTTGTGGGGGGAGAAGACGCCATGAGCGTGCAAGAACTCACATTTATGCACGACGAAATCATTGAACGCGCCAACACTTTTATGGACAGTATTTTTTTTGTGAGCATTAAGGTGCGACTTTCACTAGATAAAACTCCTTTAGATGAAGCTGCAAACATTCCAGCGCCACAACGCAAACATGTTTGCTTTGGCCAAGCTTTAAGCGGCAAATACCTTAAAGACATGGATCCTGAATCTGCAGTAGCCCAATGCTACGCGCGCTTTGTGGCTTTTAACAATGAAAAAAAATAACACTTGAGTCCTTTTTCAAATAATTTTAAGCAATACCTACGAACAACGACTATATCCTTTATCATGACGGAGTACCCATTATGGCAAATATTTTAATTATCGGCGCCGGCGGTGTTGGTGGCGTTGTGGCACATAAATGCGCACAACAAGCAGAAACATTTGATAAAATAACTCTAGCCAGTCGCACACTTTCGCGCTGTGAAAATATTGCTGCCGACGTAAAAAAACGCAGCGGTGTGCACATAGACACAGCACAAGTAGATGCGGACAATGTGCCTGAACTGTGCCAACTCATCCGCACAGTAAAACCGGAAATGGTGCTAAATATTGCCCTGCCCTACCAAGACTTACACATTATGGACGCTTGCCTTGAATGTGGCGTACATTACTTAGATACAGCCAATTATGAACCGCTGGACACGGCAAAATTTGAATATAAATGGCAATGGGAATACCAAGACCGCTTTAAAAATGCCGGCCTTATGGCCTTGCTCGGTTCTGGTTTTGACCCAGGTGTCACCAATGTCTTTGCCGCTTGGGTTATGAAACACCAATTAGACGAAGTACATATACTTGATATTATTGATTGTAATGCCGGTGACCACGGCCAACCCTTTGCCACAAATTTTAACCCCGAAATCAATATACGCGAAGTAACAGCCAAGGGACGCTATTGGGAGCGCGGCGAATGGGTGGAAACCGATCCCCTTTCTTGGTCCATGGACTACACATTCCCTGAAGGCATTGGCAGCAAAAAGTGCTTTCTTATGTACCACGAAGAACTTGAGTCATTGGTGCAAAACCTCAAAGGGCTTAAACGTGCCCGTTTTTGGATGACCTTTTCTGAAAACTACCTTAATCACCTAAAAGTTCTTGGCAATGTGGGCATGACCCGCATTGACGAAGTTGAGTTTAATGGCCAAAAAATTGTTCCCATACAATTTTTGCGCACCCTTTTGCCGGATCCTGCATCCCTTGGCCCCTTAACCAAGGGCAAAACCTGCATTGGCAATATCATGCGCGGCATGAAAGATGGCAAAGAAAAAGCTGTATATATTTACAACATTTGTGACCACGAAGCTTGTTATGCAGAAGTGGGCTCACAAGCTATTTCTTACACCACAGGTGTTCCAGCCATGATTGGCGCCAAAATGATGGTCACCAAGCAATGGATGCAGCCGGGAGTGTGGAACATGGAACAACTTGACCCCGACCCATTTATGCAAGAATTAAATATCTGCGGCCTGCCTTGGCAATGCCTTGAAGTGGAATAAAGCCATGTCAGAAAGTATGCAAAAAGCTAAAGAATACGCCATACAAGGCTGTAATTGTGCGCAAGCTGTGGCGCTTGTCTTTTGTGAGCGCTACGGCATAAGCCAAGAAGATATGCTACGTCTTTGCAACAGCCTTGGCTGCGGCATGGGCGCACAAGGCGAAATGTGCGGCACAGCCACGGCCGGAGCATTAATTATTGGTTTAAAGCACGGCTCCACCGAAGTGGGCGACAAAGACGCCAAGGAGCGCTGTCGCAAACTTACCGCTCAATTTTTACAAGATTTTAAAGCATTGCAAGGCGCCTTACGTTGCCGTGATATTTTACTTATTGATGTATCTACCTCTGAAGGCAGAAAAAGCGCAAAACCGCTTTTTGAAAGTAAATGTCGAGATATAGTGCAACAAACCGTTCGCATGCTTGAAGATGCGGGATATTGATTTTTTATCATGATACAAGAAAAAACTTTACACATGTTGCAACATGCAGCGCCTTCGCCCTGTTTTGTGGTGGACGCTTCGCTCTTGCAAAAAAACGCCAGCGTTCTACAAAATGTGCAAAAGCGCACCGGCGCAAAAATCCTCTTGGCGCTCAAAGGCTTTGCCATGTGGCATATGTTTCCTTTGCTTTCGCGTGCCCCAATATATGGGGGGCAAGGGGGACAAGTAGGGCAAGGCCCGCTCTACGGCGTGTGCGCTTCTTCTCCGCACGAAGCACAGCTTGGACGAGAACACTTTGGGGGCGAAGTGCATGCCTTTGCCGCGGCTTGGTCCGATGCTGATATGCAAGATGTCATGCGCCATGCAGATCATATTACCTTCAATTCCCTAACCCAGTGGGCGCATTTTAAGCCTTTATTGGCCAAAGAAGCCCCGCACATAGAATGTGGCCTAAGACTTAATCCCGAACATTCCGAAGGAGCTGTGGATATATATAATCCCTGCTCGCCCACGTCACGCTTAGGCATTCGCGAACGGCACTTACAAAAAGGCCTACAAGAAAATCCGCACCTGCTTGATGGCATTGTGGGTTTGCATTTCCATACGCTTTGTGAACAAAATTCCGACGCACTAGAACGCACCTTAGAAGCCTTTGAAGCGAAATTTGGTCAATATCTCCACGGCCTAAAATGGCTCAACATGGGAGGCGGTCATCATATTACCCGCGATGATTATGATATTGACTTGCTCTGCCATTGCATTGAGCATGTGCAAAAACGCTATGATGTGCAGGTATATCTTGAACCAGGCGAAGCTGTGGCTTTAAACACTGGCTGGCTTGTGAGTACCGTACTTGATATTATAGAAGCCGATATGCCCATGGCCATATTAGACACTTCCGCTTCTGCCCATATGCCTGATGTTTTAGAAATGCCCTATCGTCCACATATTATTAATTCTGCCGAACAAGGTCAAAAAGCCCATAGCTACCGTTTGGCCGGCAAATCTTGCTTAGCTGGTGACGTGGTGGGCGTGTATGCTTTTGACACACCTTTAAGCATAGGCCAGAGGCTTATTTTCACCGATATGGCCCATTATAGCATGGTAAAAACCACCACCTTTAATGGCTTGACCCTGCCAAGTATTGCCGCATGGTATCCTGATGCAGAAAAATTAACTCTGGTGCGCCAATTTGACTATGAAGACTTTAAGTGTAGACTATCATAATTGAAAGCTCTGCACAATTGTTTTCAGATGTAAATTAATGTTTAAAATTTGAAAACTTACTTAAACACCACAGCCAAACATGCAGAGCGAAAGACACGAAAATCAATCACTTAACGGTGAAGCAAAGCTCCACCTATTCTTGATTTTCGGTCGCATTGGCTAATGCCAACGCTCCAAAAACCTCTGCACAATGAATTGCGCAGGAGTCTTAATGCTTAATATAATACTTACGCTGGTGCCTGTATTTGGCATCATGCTTATGGGTGCTTTTGCCGAACGCACACATTTATTGCCACCGCAAACAGCCAAATGCTTAAACCAATTTGTATATTGGTTTGGCCTGCCGGCTGTGCTTTTTTCGCTCATGTCCGAAATGCGCCCTCAAGAATTTTCTTGGCAAATGACCTTGGGCATAGCCCTTGGTATCATGAGCACATTGTGGATAACCACAGCCATCATGCGCCTTATGCGCTACACAGCCAGCGAAAGCGTTTTGGCCGGCATGTTGGTCAGCTTTCCCAACGGCGCTTACATGGGCATACCCATTATATTCATTCTTCTGCCCCAAGAAGTTGCCGTAGAGCTTGCTGTGGGCACTTTATTGGTTTTGTCCACAGTATCACTGGTTTATTCTGAAGCTATCCTCACCCTATACCACAATCCACAGGCAAAATTATCAGCCACTTTAAAAACAGCCGGTTTAACCTTATTAAAAAATCCCAATATGTTGGCGGTTATTGCCGGTCTTTTGGTGGGTTTAAGTGGTTTAACACTTCCACAACCCATTATGAACATAGTAAAAATGCTTGGTGGCACCGCTTCGCCCGGGGCATTATTTTGCATGGGCATGAGCTTTGCCGCGCAAGTGAGCGCATGGGGCACTGGCAGACCACGCGAACACTCACAAAATTATAACGACAGCGAGCTCAAATGGCTTTGTATTGTCCTTTTTGCTAAGCTCGTACTTATGCCCTTACTCATATACGGCATTTGTAAAAGCCTTGGTGTGCAAGGTTTAAGCCTTGCCGCGGCCACTGTCATTGCGGCCATGCCCACAGGGGTTGCCACGCATGTTATTGCTGAAAAATATGGTATTTTTATAGAACGTTGCGTTTTGGCTGTGATTGTGGGAACTTTTTTGTCTGTATTTACTTTGCCTGTGATTATGGCCTTGGTGACCGAACACTAGCAACTTAGGCAAAAAAAGCGCCCTGTGCCTAGGAGCTTTCAGTTTGATAAGGCAAAAAAAGCGCCCTGTGCCTAGGCGCTTTTTTTGGTGTTTAGGGGGGTTTTGTATAAATTCTTGGTGCTATGCGTAAAATATATTTCAAAGGAGGAAGGAATTTTTTAAC
>CAYJHG010000021.1:0-11294 GCA_964369535.1 uncultured Desulfovibrionaceae bacterium | reverse complement strand
CAAGATTATGGTTGGCAAAGGCTATATTATATTGTTGCATAAGATGGCTTTGCCCTACGGCAGCGGCAGCTTGCTTTGCTGCAAGACCTTGTATTTCTTGTGGAGAAATATGGCTAACCTTTTGCAATACTGCGCGTCCTGCGGCTACAGCCCCAGAAGATACAAGAATAATTTTTCTTTGCACAGAGGGCGTTTGTGCTGTTTGTGTGCTGCTTGGCAAAGAGCGGATAAAAGCAATTTGAGCCACAAGGTTTTGTAAAATAGGAATATCAAGCCCTTGGGGGCCTGTAAGCACGGCAGAGCCAACTTTAATGACAATACTGCGTGCCTTTTGCAGGAAATGCCATTTTTCATCATTCCAAATTGTATTCATGAAAGTAACTCACACAAAAAAAGTTGTAGGAAGCACTTTTTATTTATAAAAACTTTTGCAAAATGTGACAAGTTGAATTTAAGGAGAAAGCAAATTAAGGAATGACTCGAAAAAAATGAATAATTCGCGCCGCAGAATGTTTTTATCTAGTAATACAAATTTTAAACAGACTAAGCTCTTTGTTAAAAAAACCTTACTGCAAAGGCGAAACAATGCGCATGAGCGCTTGCGCTGTGAGTTCGGCATGGTGCGTCATGCTTGTAAAGTTCTTTTGCTTTGCTAAAGGCCGCGAGCACACCGTTACCCCTTGCGCTGTTAATCCTTCCACATCCACACCATAAGGGTAATGCCCATGTTCTGTGTCTATGAGCACTGTATGCAAAAGCTTTTGCGTGGGCACAGGCCCTGCATCCTTGCGTAATACTTTTAAAAGCACGGCCACAGCATCGGCCACAGAAAGTCCGTATTGTTCTTTATCATAGCCCATATTGGGGATGTATATTTTGGGGCAAGTGGTGGTAGCAATGGCTTTTCCCGTGCCCTTTAAAAGTACATTGGCAAGCACGCTGGTATAAAAGGAACCCATGGGGTAGCAAATGGCATCGGCTGCCAATATGGCAGTGGTGGCATGAGGTTGAAGGCGTGGCAGGGTTTCTATATATTCTTTTGGTGCAATAAAGGCTTCCATGTTCATGGGTGATTTGGCAGGTGTACCAAAAAGTGAAGCGTGCGATACAAAAAATAAACGCTGTATGGGCTTTGGCAAAGGGTTTTTGGTTATGGCGTGTTGCCCCCAAATGAGGCTTTTATCTTCAAGTTCCGCCACCAAGTGCAAACTTTTGGTGCATGTTGGCATAAGATTGCCGCGGACATAAAAAAGTCTGGCAAAAAGAGCTAAAGTGGGCAGCCATTGGCGCCTATTATGCAAATAACCACCGGCCAAAATCAAATTGCCAATGCTGGCATTGCTGGGATCAAAGTGGGCTGGCATTTTCTCCAAAAAATAGCCCAAGTGTAAGCGTAGATTTTCGGCAAAAATACGGGGCATGTTTTGCCAACGCGAATGGTTTCGAGAGGCTAATTCATAAAGATATTGGAGTAATACTTCTTTGGGATGTGCATGGTCTATTCTTGGAAGCCTTTCGGAACATAAAGATAACACTTCTGGCGGTACAAAATCAGGGTGAGCTAAAGCAAGCAGTCTATTGCGAATATCGCCCACTGCCGGAATGCCAAAGGCCATGCGCAAAGCTGCCGAAGAACCGCCGGAGTCAAAGGGTGTTAGAAGGTGCACAGCATTGTGGGTATGGGTGCAAAGGGCACTGCTCAGTTCTTTTAGGGCTGTACCACCCGTAAAAAAGACAATGCTTGGTCCAAGCTCTGGAGCTTTTGTGGGATTTTTTGCAAGGAGTATGGGCATAAATGCCTCAATTTATTAAAGGCGAATCATGCCAAGCTCTTCCATACGCAAAAATACTTCTCTGCCAACCCAAGCGTCGGTGGCTGCGTAGGAAATTTGCTTGCGCGATAGCTCATGCACGCTCCAATTGGAACATTGAGGGCCTTTGGTAATGCGATAATTAAAGAAATTGGCGGCCAAGTTACGAAGACCCTGAGTTTCGAGATTGTTTGCTCTGGCTTCATTGCCCAAGTCAATGATGCCAGCCGGCGTAAAAGGATGCATTTTTTGTAATTCGCGTAAATCGTCGTGTATGCTGACGCCAGCTTTTAAGATGTTAGCATTACTTAATAAGCTGGCCAAGGATTCACCCAAGGGCAGCCAAGTAAGCTGCACAAGGTAGACGCAGTGTGAGCCGGCTAATTGCACCAGCGATGGAGCATTGAGTTTACCCTTGCGGAAAGAAGGTTTCGTTTCAGTATCAAAGCCAAGCACTCTTTCGCGGCCAAGGTCTTCAAGAGCCGCTTGCAATTCCTGTTCTGTGCGCACAAGATGAATCTCGCCCCCATAACTTATGATGGGCAAAGCGTTAATATCTTCTTTGGATATTTTGCGCTTGTATTGATCATTTTGGCTGTCAGGGTGCATGCTTATTTTCCTATACAAAAATTCGCAAAAATTTTGTCCATAATTTCATCGGGTGTATCAAGGCCGGTAATATTGCCAAGGGCAGAAACAGCTGCGTCAAGCCTCACCGCACACACATCATAAGGTAAATTGGCCGCAATGTCAGTAGCAAGTTGGGTCAATTCTTCGGCTGCATCTTGTAAAAGCCTTGCTTGACGCATATTAGGTACCACTTCACCATGCACAGGTTCAGAGGTGTTTTCTTTTAAAATTAAGCGTTTTAATGCTTCAGAAAGTGCGTCTAAACCTTGACCGTTATGGGCGCAAACGCAGACAGATTTTTTTTCAATGCCATGCCATGCTGGTGGAAAAATGGGCTCAGGTGTTAGATCGCTTTTATTCCATACCACAAGAACTTTGGAATTTTTGGCCAGAGAAAGGCTTTCGTTTTCTTCTGTAGCTTGCGCACCAAGCCCCCCGTCAAGCACCAACAATACGGCATCTGCCGCTTCAATGCGCTCGCGGCTGCGTTCAATACCAAGGCGTTCTACCGTGTCTGCGCCTTCGCGCAAACCGGCCGTATCGGTAATGCGCACGGCAAGGCCGTCAAGGTCTATGTATTCTTCTAAAAAATCACGCGTGGTGCCGGGTATGTCGGTGACAAGAGCTCGATTATATCCAAGCAAAGCATTAAGAAGCGAAGATTTGCCGGCATTGACCGCTCCAGCAAGTACCACAGAAGCGCCTTCTTGCCAGTGTCGACATCGAGCATAGGAAGTGAGCAGAGTTTGCACAGCTTCGTGCACTTCTTTGACTACGGCTAAAAATTCTTGCGGAGATAAACATTCCACTTCTTCTTCGGGAAAGTCCACCGCCACGCAAAGCGCCATGCGAAGTTCTTCTAGCTTTTCGCGCAAAGCACTCACTTGTTGACCCAGCAGCCCATTGAGTTTGGCAGAGCCAACTCGCAAAGAAGCCTTGGTGGGTGCGGCAATCATTTCGGCAACGGCTTCGGCTTGGGTTAAATCCATGCGCCCATTCATAAAAGCGCGGCGTGAAAATTCACCCCTTTCAGCCAAGCGAGCTCCATATTGCATGAGCGTTTCTAAAATGCTTTGTAATATGGCAGAACCGCCGTGGCAATGGATTTCAGCCACATCTTCACCAGTAAAGGTGCGAGGTCCCGGCATAAATACCACAAGGACATCGTCCAAGGCCTTGCCTGAATATTCTAAAAAGTGCCCATGGTGCAAGGTCCAAGGTCGAAAATGGGTAAAACGCTCACTGTGAGACAGAAAAGTCTTGGAAATAAGCGCCTTTGCTTCTGTTCCGGATATACGCACAATGCCTATGCCGCCGGTTCCTTGGGCTGTGGCTACCGCTGTTATGGTATCATCATATACCATATCTTACCTTTTTTTCTGCACTATAACTCTTTTTAAAGGCCCTTCGCCGGAACTGCGTGTAAGTATGTCATGGGCGTCTTGCAAAGCCATATGCACAACACGGCGATGATAGGACGAAAGTGGCCGTGTGGAATAAGACTTGCCTGTGTGACGCACGCGATCAGCCAAGGCCAAAGCCAGTTCACGCAATTTTTCATCTTGACGTGAACGATAATCGCCCGCGTCTAGTTGTACGCGCACAGCCGCAGACATACCGCGAGATACAATGCGCGAGGCCACATATTGCAGGGCAGACAGTGTTTGCCCTTCACGGCCTATGAGTAAGCCTGAATCTTCGCCGCATTCAAGGTGCACGCAAACTCTGTTTTCATGGAATTCCACTTGCATAGGTACGTCACCCACAATGGGTTGCACAAGATTGTTTACAGCTTCAAGGCTTAGGGCAGACATGCGCTCTTTGTCCAACTCTTCAAAAGGAATGTGATGGCTTGTTTCTGCATCGTCCATATCGTCCAAATCAGCCATGTTTTCTTGGCCGTTGAAGACGTCTTCTGTTGGCTTTATAACGCTCTTTCTTTCTTTATTTGCGCGAGTTTCGTCTTGGCGTTTGATTTTTTGCTTTTCTGGTTTAGGAGTTCTTTCGCGTTTTTCCTTAGGGCTTTCCGCCTTAGGCTCAGGGCTTTTGGGGCTTTCTGCTTTTTCGTCAACGGGCTTTGAGTCAGTTCTTTGAGTTTTTTCTGCTTTTTCTTTGGGAGCTTTTTCCTTTACAGGTTTTTCTTTTGTGGCTTTGGTTTGGTCTGCTGTCGCTTTTTCTGCTACAGTCTCTGTAGAGGATTTTTCAGTTTCGTCTTGTGCTTTGCGCCCCAATAAATCTTCCATGGCTTGGCGCAATTCCACGCGTCTGGCGTGGATTTTAGCTTTACGCGCACCCACAAGGCCAAATATGCCGGATTTGGCATCTTGAATAATTTCTATTTCAAGCTGTTCTCGATCTGCATCATAAAAGGAGCAAGCTTCGCTAATGGCATCATCGAGGTTTTTTCCTGTAAATTCTTTAAATTGTTCCATATATAATCCCGTAATTAAGTAAGTTAAAGTATGTATTAAACTTTGGAAAGAGAAATCTTATCAGATTTTTTCAATAATAACCACTGTTGTGTCATGGAAAGCAGGTTGTTTACAATCCAGTATAATACAAGGCCTGAAGGAAAATTTAAAGCCATAACTGTTAAAAGTAAGGGCAAAAAGATGGTCATGATTTTTTGCTGCATGGGGTCACCCATGGCAGGGGTCAATTTTTGCATCAAAAATGTGGTAAGGCCCATGAGCAGCGGAGTGATGAAAAAAGGATCTGCTTGCGAAAGGTCGGCTAACCACACAAGATCCGTGCCCGGTAAATAGGTGATAAAAGATGCGTCGCGCAACTCTATGGACGAAAGTAAGGCTTGATAAAGGCCAAAAAATACAGGTAATTGAATAAGCATTGGCCAACAACCGCCCATGGGATTTACGCCATAGGTTTTTTGCAAGGCCATCATTTCTTGTTGTAAAGCAAGTCGGTCGTCGCCGTGTTTTTCGCGCAAGGTTTGGATCATGGGCTGGAGTTTGCGCATTTTTGCCATGGATTCATAACTCTTGGCTGTGAAAGGCCAAAAAATGACCTTAATACCAACGGTGAGCAAGATAATGGCCACACCCCAATTGTTGGCTAAGTCATACAAATATTGCAGACACCACAAAAGACCGGAACCGATGAGCCCAAACATGCCAAGGTCAATGGCAGATATAAGGTTGTTGGGAGCTTGCTTTAGCAATTTGCCGACCTTTGGGCCCACCCAATAGGTGACATCTTGTTGACTTTCTGCACCTGGTTGCACCACCACATCGCCTTGTTCAAGCAACACGCGGTAAACTGTATCTTGCAAACGTGATTTTAGGGTGAGGGAATCTGTTTTGGCAGGGGCAATGGCTGACATAAAATATGTGCTGTTGGTGGCAGCCCAAGAAATGGGGCCTTGCACTTGTAAGCCCTCTTGGGCAAGGGTTTCGGCATCGGATTCTTCGTCATATGAGCCGAGCATATCCCAGCTTATGCGCATGGAATCATAGTAACTGCCGCTGGCAATGGTGGTATCTTCGGCAGCGGTGTAAGAAAGGCGCACAGAACGGGTTTTGTCATTAAGAGTGTTTATGCGTATCTTTTCAGATATTTGGTATGTGTTGGCGTAAAAGGTAAATTCGCGCACCAGGCGTAAATCGTCCACTTCGCCTATAAATTGCAAAGTGGCACTGCCAGTTTCAAGATTAATATCTTGACCGGAAAAACTCCAAGAACCTGTGCTCCACGAGGGTTGCCCATTTACCAAAAGGCCAAGGGGCGCCACTTGGGCTACCTTTGGCGGAATAAGGTTTACAGGGGTAGTGTTAAGACCATCAGGAGCCACTTGCCCAAAAGAAACCCCCATAATGGTTACCCAAGGTTTTTTCTGGTCATTATTGGGGAATTTTTTAAGCTCAAAAGAACGTAAGGTAGCACCACCGGAATAAAAAACAGCTTTGTATAAAGGTGTTTCCACCACTACGTCTTTTCCGGGCGCTGGAGTGAACCTTGGCAAACTTGGAGCTGTTTCAAACAATGGGTCAGAGCCTTGACCTTGTTCAGTATTTTGCGATTGTTGTGTGTTTTTCGCCGTGGCAGCTTGCTGCTCTTGTTGTTGCAGCATGGTTTCACGACTAGGGGCAAGCCCCATTTCTTCGGCCAAAAATGTCCAGCCAACCATCACTAGTAAGGAAAGCACGATGGCAAGAATAAGATTTTTATTGTCCATAATAGCCTCTAATATTAGCCTCTTTTTTTATTCTGAACCTTTACGGCAAGAGGGGAAAGTGAAGGCACAGGGTCAAAACCGCTGCCCCCCCAAGGATTACACCGAAAAAGACGGCGCACCATGAGCCAAGAGCCACGGAATATACCGTGCACAAGAATAGCTTCGATAGCGTATGCAGAACAGCTGGGATAGAAACGGCAAGCGTTAGGGAGCATAGGCGAAATGACGTATCTATAGAAATAGATAGGAAGAAGAAAAATACGTCTTATCCATATTATCACGCCAGATGCTCCCTTTGGCAAAACTTATTAAGTTTTCCAATGAGGGGTTGTAATTCTGATTGCACAAAGTTAAAATCAATGGGCAATCCCACAAGGTTTTTCTTGGGGACAACAACAATATCAATGCCATGAGGCATAATGTGCCCGTGCAATCGAAAAAATTCCCGCAAAATGCGTTTAATTCTGTTGCGGCGCACGGCATTACCCATTTTTTTGGTTACTGCCAAACCAACGCGCCAATCCAAACCCTCTTGCTTGCACACAAAAAGCACAAAATACTGCGAAAAAAATTTACAATTTGCGGCATAACAAGCCGTGTATTCGCTTCTGCGGCGTATGCGAGAGCTTTGTGGCCAAGGGCATTTTTGCTCTTTCTTTAGCATACTTTATGCTTTTTTCGCTGTAATGCTTGTATGCAGACTACGCGCTTAAGCGCTTGCGGCCTTTAGCACGACGACGACGCAAAATGGCGCGTCCACCAACAGTGGCCATGCGTGCACGAAAACCGTGAGTGCGGGCTCTTCTGATTTTACTTGGTTGATATGTTCTTTTCATCGTATATCTCCTTCAAAGAAATAAGAACGGAAATGGTTACACCGAAATATTTGGCGTGTCAAACTATTTTGAGACCTCTGCGCAATTATTTTTAGTGTTATTTTGTACTTTTGTAATATATTTTCATTTTCTTAAAAAAATATTTGCACAAGACAAAAGGCACAAAAAAATCAATCATCTAAAGGCAAGGTAAAGTTTTGCCTTTTCATGATTTTTGGTCGCATTGACAATGCGCTAAGGCTCCAAAGCACTTGCGCAACTAATTCGCAAGAAGTCTTATTTTTGCCAAAGCCTAAGTATGTGTAAAGCAAAAAGAGTGCTTACACAAGACCTGAACCTTTGGCAAGTTAAATTTTTACTACCTATTTTTCGCTGGCACCCAAGGGATTATTGGGAGTAACGGAATTTTGAGCAGGTGGATTTGTTGGGGCATTTTGACTTACCTGATTTACAGGAATGGGATTTATGGTGCCACCTTGCCTGCTTGGGACAGTGGGTAGAGTGCTTGTTATGGGCGCAATGGGTTCGGCCTTGCCTGTATAAGGTGCTGGTGCAATGCTTTGTTTTGTTGAAGGCTTAGGCGAACTGTTGGGTGCCGACATAGCTTTAGGAGCAGCCTTAGGCGTGGTTTTTTTGACCTTTGCTTTGCTTTTTGGCAATGGTGTGGGTGGCGCATTTTTATCAATATATATAAAGCGCGGTGCTTTTTTACTTGCCTTGGTGCTGCTTTTTCTGGTTACAGCTTTTTTTTGTGGATATAGGGGCGGCAAAAGGCCTATGGCCGCAGGATCGCGCACAGGCATACCGTTGGTATTCATCTGAATAGGGCCGCGTAAGGCGTCATATTGTAGCCTTGCCCCCCCATGTTTCATCCACACCTCTCCAAGGCTTGCGTTTGGCCCTGCCGGCATGGGCGTATTGGATACATAATAATTTTGCGCGGCAAAGGCTGGCATAACTAGTAGCATATAAAATGTTAGCATTACGATGCATTTTATGAATTTTCGCATAGGTTCACCTTTAAATATTTATGCTTGGATGAGGCATTATTATAATATTACTTGTAGTATCGGTATTTGAGAAAAAAACTTTAAGGCATGATGCAAAAAAAGTAAAAATTAATTTTTATTAAAATGTAATTAAAAAAAAATGTTAGGACTTTTCTAAAAAAAGTGTGTTCAGCGCTTGCTAATTGCATGTGGCTTATATAAAGTGAGTGGCGCTCTCATTGCATTTTCAAAGACATTTTTTTTAATTTTGTGTAAAGTATTCGCTTATTATTGTGTGATTTTAACATTACAAAGGATATTCCATGGGACGATTTTCGGGATTTGATGAAGTATATTCTGCGCTGTATGTAGACTTTGATAATATTTACACTCGTTTTTTAGAAATGAATCCAGAGGTAGCGCGTGCTTTTGGTAGCTCGCCACAGCGTTGGATAAAATGGCTTGAAATCCATGCCTTGCGTATGCTGTATGGCGACGGCGTGCGCAGGCGTATTTTAAAGCGCGTTTGTTATATTAATCCCCAACGTTACCATGAATTTCGCACCAATTTTATGCGTGCGGCTTTTCGTGTGGTGGATTGCCCGCCCCTAACCAATCAGGGAAAAACAAGCACAGATATACATTTGGTCATGGATTGTATGGATGACCTTTCCCATTCCACACATTTTGAAGAATTTATTATTCTTTCAGGCGATGCCGATTTTACGCCCCTCCTTATTCGCTTGCAAGAACACGCAAGGCGCACTTTGGTGCTTTCTGTGGGGTATTCTTCTCCGGCATATACGGCGGCAGCTTCTTGGCGCATTCGTGAAGATTGGTTTATGCAACAAGCCCTTATGGATGAAAATAGCCCAGAAATGAATAATATATTTGAACAACCAGGATTGATGGGAGAATGGTAGCTTATGGCTCTTTGTTGATATTTTTAATCATTTTGCTATAAATATTTTTGAAAAAGAGCCGATATGATTTTAGCTAGGCTTTTTTTGATATGAGCTGGCAGAGTTTTATTTGTAAATTGCGGTGTTATAGCATAATTGTTACTTGCCATTTACTAAAAACTGATTTACCACTCAATAAATGGCGGCTACGTTGAAATCTTAAACATTAAAGAATGTATAGAAAGAGGTTTGTTGCATGAAGTCACAATTACTAGGAAAAATATTGTTGCTTACTTTGTTACCCATTGTGCTTGGCATTGCGGGGCTTACCATGGTTGCTTCCACTCTTGCCACAAAGGGCTTGTCTGAGGTTACCGATGTGCAAATGTTGGAACTTGCCAGAAAGCAAGCCTCTGAAATGGATAATATTGTGAGTAATGCGCTGGTTCTTGCGCAAACCGTGGCAGAAAATCGCGGTCTGGAGAACTTTGCGGCCATGGCAAATACGCAATCTTCACCTGAATTTAGCACACTTCAGCAGGTAAGTAATGAACTTTTAGGCGATATTGTAGGGAAATACGAAGATATTTCTGTGGCGCTTATCATAGGTAAAGACGGAAAATCCATTGCCCATGCAAATCCTAGCAGATTGGGGCTTGATTTAAGCACATACCCCACATTTCAGGCTGCATTGGGGGGCAAGTATGCCATAGGCACACAAAAATCACGCCAAACAGGAAAAATGAGCGCTTTGATAACAACACCCATCATAAGCAATGCTTCAAGCGGCCAAGTGGACGCTGTTTTAATGCTCATTTTAGACTTAACCACCATGGCAAAAAATACCATCAACGGCGTGAAGGTTCTGCCTTCAACCAATTTATTTGTTATTGATTCCGACGGTATTTTGCTCATGGATGTGAAATACAATGATTTGGCTGGTGAAGACCAAAATGGATACGCATATGCCAAGCCGATGTTGTCAGATCGCACGGGCATTACGCGTTATGTATGGGAAGATACTGATAAAGTTGTCCATTTTGCAGAGCTTCCTATTACAAAATGGATTGTGGCTATTTCTTCCAACGAAGATGATTTTTTTGAAGCGGCCAATGAAATAACTTTTGCTTTAGTCATAGCTGGAATTTTAATTGTCCTTGTGGTGGCACTTATTGTGTATTTTGTGGTTAAAAAAGTTGTGATTGCTGTTTCCAACAGTGCCAACATTGCCACATATGTGGCAGAGGGAAATCTGAGCCTTACTGCGGAACAAGATAAGCAATTAGAAAGTGCTATACAACGAGGGGATGAAATATCAACTCTGGCAAATGCTTTAAATACCATGATCCGTAACCTAGCTAAAATGGTTTTCGAGTCAGAAGAAAAAAGTAAGGAAGCGCAAATTGCGGCAGATAGGGCAGAAGTTGCTTCGCAAGAAGCTGAAAAGTCAGCTCAAGAAGCTGATGACAAAAGAGAAAGCATTCTTCGAGCCGTTGTGCAACTTGAAAGCATCGTAAATAATATTGCCTCAGCTTCAGAGCAGCTTTCGGCGCAAATTGACCTTTCAACTACCGGTGCCGAAGAACAATCTGTGCGTATGACCGAAACAGCAACAGCCATGGATGAAATGAATAGCACCGTGCTTGAAGTTGCCAGAAATTCTGGATCTAGTGCAGAACTTGCTGGCAATACCAAGGAAAAGGCTCTTGAAGGTGCGGAAATTACAAGTAAATGCCAATCATCCATGACTTTAGTTAAGGATGAGTCTTTAAAACTGCGTCAAAATATGAGCGAGCTTGCAAGCCATGCTCAATCTATTAATGCCATTATGAGTGTTATTTCTGATATTGCTGACCAAACAAACTTGCTTGCCCTTAATGCAGCCATTGAAGCGGCCAGAGCCGGTGAGGCAGGGCGTGGTTTTGCTGTGGTTG
>CAYJHG010000020.1:0-11853 GCA_964369535.1 uncultured Desulfovibrionaceae bacterium | reverse complement strand
ACTCCACAGCTCGCTTGCTACTCGCGCCTCCCGGCAGGTTAAGGACGTTCATTCGACAAGTACATGCACGAGTAAACAAGTGACTCGTGCTCGCCTCATTCACTCCACAGCTCGCTTGCTACTCGCGCCTGACTTTATCCATTCGTGGCGGCAGATACTACTCCCACGGAAGCAAGTTCCGCGGGCTGCCTTACTCGTTCCATAGCTCGCTAGCGCTCGAGTCTGCGACGCTTTAAGGTATGGCGGCGCATCGCATGTAAGTGGAAACAAGTTCTCACGTATCGAATGGGGCGCCTTGCTTGCTCAAGCTCGCTTGCTACTCGAGTCTGCGACGCTTTAAAGAATCAGGGCGGCGCATAGCTACATTTATTTTACAACTCCTTTCTCAATTTTTTTGCGCTGCAAAAGAGCCATTCCGCCCCCCTTTTCTTATAGTAAACCACAAAAAAACCTTCACATAAACCACTGATATAGTATAATATTTTTTACAAAACCCCTTGTCACAGCCCTAAATTTTTTATATAGCTCAAGTACGGCCGTTTTATTTTACAACATTTACTATGACGCCAAAGGGCGCAAGGAAGGATAGATATGAAAAAAATTTATACTCTGATAATAATGGCAGCATGTATTTTTGCTGCACACAGCCCATCACAAGCCATTGAATTTAAAGCTAAAGGACAATGGATTATGAGCTTTGATTATGGTCAAGGCATGCGCGGCTATAACAGCACACGCGGTGGCGATGACGTGTACGGTTCAGGCTATGGCAATCCCAGCAGCGATACCTTTGAGGCTACACAACGCCTGCGTTTACAATTACATGCCATAGCTTCGGAAAGCTTATCGGGCACAGTGTATTTTGAAATAGGCGAAACCACTTGGGGGCAAGCCGGCTACAATAATAGCGAAGGCGGTGCCCTTGGAGCTGATGGTATTAGCGTTAAAGTAAAGGGCGCCTATATTGATTGGTTTGTGCCAGATACAGAACTCAGCATACGCATGGGCTTGCAAGGTCTTGGCTTGCCGGCCTACCCCACAAAAACTTCACAAATACTTGATACGGATGTGGCCGCAGTTGTCATGAGTTATAAATTTAATGACAATTTTAGCGCCACCGCTTTTTGGGCAAGACCCTACAATGACAATTTTGACGGTTATACCTATGATAATGGTAATACCAGCGAAACAAATTTCTTGGATAATGTGGACATGTTTGGCTTAATTTTGCCCATGAATTTTGACGGCGTAAAAATAACACCTTGGGTTATGTATACTGCTGTTGGACAAAACTTTGCTCGCTCCTATGACGGAAGCATGGACAATTCCCTTGGCTATGGATTCACCAATATGTGGACAGGACTTTTCCCCATAGGCATGCAAGGGAATTTTATCAGTGGTTCAAGAGCTGATAGCGATATGCTTTCGTATGGGGATGTTATCCACGCTGGCTTTACCGGATCTGTAACGGCTCTTGATCCTTGGCATTTTGCATGGGACTTGAACTATGGTGACGCATCTTTTGGCAAGGATGCGCTTTCGCGTAGCGGTTGGTACACTTCTATTTTAGCCGAATACAAACTACATTGGGGAACACCTGGCATATACGCTTGGTACAGCTCAGGCGATGATGATGACATAAGCAATGGCTCAGAGCGCATGCCCACCATGGATGTAAATAATGGCGAAAATGCTTTTACTCCCTTTGCCGGCAATGGAGCTCCTTACATTGAACGTAGTGGTATTATAGGGCAAACCCTTATAGGAACTTGGGGCGTAGGTGTGCGCCTTAAAGATTTTGCCTTTATAGAAGACCTCAAGCACACCTTAAGGGTTAACTATTTCAACGGCACCAACAGCCCTGAAATGGCTAAATATATGCGCGGATTAAAACCTGCCCCTGCTGGATTTGCTTTTAATACCTCTGCCAATACCGACGCTGCCTTTGACACAGCCGGCGGAATATACATGACCACAGAAGATTCGGCCATGGAAGTGAGCTTTATCACTAATTACAAAGTGTATGATAATTTTGAAATAATGTTAGACGCTGCATATTTAGCTCTTTGGATGGATGATGATCGCCAAGTATGGGGCAGTGGCTTTGAAGCAGCTGATGCTTGGAATGTGAACGCTTCTTTTGTATACAGCTTTTAAATACTTCTTTTATACTATAAATCCTCTTAGATTTGGCCGGAGTAGTGCATACCTACTCCGGCTTTTTTTGCGCTTTATGTCCTTTTTCTTCTCTTAATACTTATAGTACAAAAACTTTTTACTGAAATCATATCTGAAACATTTCAGTCTTACGCCTAAAACCAAATAAGGCATGGTGGTGAACACAAAGAGTACATTTTTAATCTAAACTCAAAAGGAGCACACCATGTCAGAAGCATTTTCTTTAGCCCACGAATTCACCGCCAAATGGGAAGGCGGTTTATCTGACCACAAAGACGACCCAGGCGGTATCACAAATTTTGGCGTTTCATTACGCTGGCTTACACAGCTGGAAGAAGAAAATAAACGCCAAATGGAAGCCCTTGCTCAAACCGCTGACGGCAATAATGCATTAAGCCCCTACGATTTTACAGGCGACGGCATGGTGGACGCTAAAGACATACGCGCCTGCACAAAAGAACAAGCGGCTAGGCTTATGCGTGCACATTTCTGGACGCCCTTGCATTGCGAGAAATTGCCCCTGCCCTTAGCCACAATATTGTATGACAGCGCTGTCAACATGGGCCCTGTGCAAGCGGTGCGCATTTTCCAAGAAAGCTGCAATATTGTGGGAGATGCACATTTGGACGTATTTGAAGCCCTCAAGGTGGACGGTATTTGCGGAAAAAAAACCATTGCCCTTGCCCGTGAACTGCACATTTGCGGCCTTGATTTTTACACAGCACGCCTGGCCGTGCGCCAAAGAATACAATTTTATACAAGCCTTGCGCGGAATAAGCCTACATTTAATACCTTTTTGCAAGGCTGGAAAAATCGCTGCCAAGACCTGCTGGAACATTTAGCACTTTTAGAAAGAGAGGTGGATTATGTTTAATATGGGCTCTATATTCGGTTCAGTAGGAGACGGAATTATTAAAGTATTGGGTAAACTTACCGGCAACAAAGAACAAATTTTGAGTGGGCAACATAGAGCCAATGAAGCAGAAATAGCCGGCGCTCCCAAATCTTTTTTGCGTTTGTGGCGCTCCTTTCTTGGCTGGGTTTTAGCTTTAGTGTTTTTTTGGGAAGTGGTGGGACGTAGCATTATCCTGACTTATTGGCCAAACACAAAACTACCCCCTTCCATGTTAGAAGAAATTTCTACTATACTTCTCGGAATGTTAGGCCTTGGGTGGTAATATGGAAACATATAACCTTACCCCTCTGCTCATCCTTGGCATTCAAGTTTTGCTAGCTTGGGCCCTTTGGAGCATACGACGTGCCTTTGTGCGCGGCGAAGAATACCTTGCCCATCTAGAAAAAGAGCAAGATATTTTTAAAGATCTTAATATGCGCCTGCTCACCGTGGAAGCAAGGCTACATAACCTCGAAGAGCGCTTTGATCAAGCTCCTGGCGCATCTGCCCTTGGTGAATTTGCTAAGGCTATGGAGGCTTTGCGTGGCGACATGAAAACGCTGGACATGCGCATAACAGGCTTAGATAGGCTTATGCAGCGCCTTGAAAATGCCTTGGATAGACAAATAACCGGAGCTCAATTTTCTAATACGCACAAACTCAATCAAATTTCTTAGGAGGCCTCATGTCAGAACTACCTGTCAAAAAAGTCACCCATAAAAGGGCCTCTAAAAACGAGTTGGAAAAAGCCTTGCACGAGCGCTTAAGTGTGTTAACCGAAGTGCTTACCATGGCCGAAGTTGGCAATAAAGGCATAGAACTTGTTAAAGAAATCAAAGAATTGCACAGCTTGCTGCTTTCATTGCGCCCACAACAAGAAAGCAAAACAAATAGTAACACCACCATGCATATTGCTTGGAATTTAGAGGCAGAAAACAACATGGAGGCTAGCATGAACCCCCAAGCGCCTTTGGAGAAACAGGGTGAGAAATAAAAAATGCTCACAAAATGTGTGCACCATACCCTACACACCACGCCCCTTGCAATGGCAATTTCACAGGACACGCACTCGCTTTTGCGTGCTACTTTGTCACAGGCGCTTTGGTAAAACCGTGGCTGCCATCAATGACCTTATACGCCAAGCCTTGATTTCGCAAAAATCTGATTGGCGTGCGGCCTATATGGCGCCCTATTTGGGGCAAGCCAAAACCGTTGCCTGGGATTATCTTAAATTTTTTGCTGGAAGCATACCCGAAACCCGCTTTTTGGAAACAGAATTACGCTGCATCTTGCCCACAGGTGCCAGCATCCGCCTTTTTGGAACCGACAATGCCGATGCTTTGCGCGGTATGTATTTGGATGATGTGGTCTTGGATGAACCAGCTGATATGCCGCGTCAAGTATGGACACGCGTATTGCGCCCCATGTTGGCCGACAGAATGGGGCGCGCGCTCTTTTGCGGCACACCTTGCGGCGTAGATAACCTTCTTTATGATGTATGGGAAGAAGCCGGCAAAGCCGTGGAAAAGCCAAAAAGCCAAGATGAATCACTTAAAAATCAATGGTCGCGCTTTTGCTTCAAAGCTTCGCAAACGGGCTATATAGACGCCAAAGAATTGGCTCAAGCCAAGCAATCCATGAATAAGGATGACTATTTACAAGAATTTGAATGTTCTTTTGCCGCTGCTGTGCGTGGCGCCTATTATGCCAGTGCCCTTGAAGACCTAGAAAGTCAAGGCCGCATTATAGACGTTCCCTATGCACCGGAATTGCCCGTGCATACGGCTTGGGACCTTGGCATTGACGATGCCACGGGCATTTGGTTTTTTCAGGTGCAAAGCGGAGGCAATTGGCGCGTGCTGGAATATCTTGAAGACAGTGGCCAAGGGCTTGAACACTATGTGCGCCTCTTACAACAAAAAAACTATACCTACGGCAAGCATTTTGCCCCCCATGACATCAAGGTGCGTGAACTTGGCACAGGTCTAAGTCGACTTGAAGTAGCAAGACAATTAGGCATTCATTTTCAAGTGGCGCCTTCTCTTTCTTTGGCCGATGGCATTAATGCCGTGCGCACGGCTTTGCCGCGCATGTGGTTTGACGCCAAGGCTTGTTCTCACGGCTTGCGAGCTTTGCGCCAATACCGAAGACAATGGCGCCCAAGACAAGAAGTGTATTCCACAGCACCGCTGCACGATTGGACAAGCCATGCCGCCGATGCTTTGCGCTATGGTGTCACCGCCTTTAGACCTGCCACCACAACAGAACAAGGCAAGAGCGCTAAAGTTCATTATGATATATGGAGGAATACGTAATGTATGCATACTTTTTAAATGAAAATTCCAATCTTAGGGAACAGCTTTTTTTTCGCATGCAAAAAGAAGGGCTTTTACCCTTTGCCATGCATGGCCATAAAAGTCCCTGCTTGCAAGATTGGCTAGAGCTTTGCAAACAAGACAATACACATCTGCTCTGTTGTCATGCCGAAAATTCAAGCGGCATACAAGCGCAAAACATTCGCGGTATGGCCCTTATCAGCCCTTGGCACGGTAAAGTTTGGCGCTTTGAATTTACAGCCTTTAAAGCGCACTTTAAAGAAGCCACTGGCATGAGTAAGGCTGCTCTCACATGGGTTTTTTCTCATTTACCCTGCGATGCCCTCATGGGTCTATGCCCTTTAAGCAATAGACATGCATGGAGATTAGCCGAAAAATCCGGCTTTCAGGTGCTTGGACAGTTGCCAAATGCCTGCTATGTGGCACGGCGAAATGCCTATGAAGATGCCATCATGGTATTGGCCACCCATCAAAATAGCACACAACAGCTACAGGCAGGTGTTAAATAAGCTCACGACCTGCCCATATGGCCCGACCAATAATACGCACTAAATCCTGCATTTGTTCACAAACAGGCACTTCGATGGGTTCATATTCAGGGTTTATGCTCGAAAGCAATAATTTACCCGGTAAGGCGTCGATAACTTTAAGATACACCATATCTTCCACACTCACGGCATATATTTGACCGGGGCTTGGAATATTTTGGGATTGATCAATGAGCACCACATCATTATGCAATATATGCGGCTGCATACTATCGCCGGTAACGCGCAATAATACCATTTGTGACGGTGTGCCCTTGCGGCTCAAAAAATCCCAACGAAAGGCATAATGGCGCAAAAGCTCAGCGTCTGTTTCAAAGCTGCCCCCACCGGCAGAAAGCCTTGCCTTCATCATGGGCACCATCACAAGTCTTTCTTCGGCATCTAAGGGCATGGTGACATTTTCTGAACTTTGTCCATGCACACTTTGCGCATGATGCAGATTTTGCACATCGGCACCTGCTAAAAGCCAATCTAAGGAACAGTGCAAAACATGAGCTAAACGCACGGCAAACTCGCCTTTGGGCATTTGGCCATTTTCATATTGCTGGATAGTGGTAAGACTTACGCCAATTTTTTCAGCTAATTCTGTCTTACGAAGGCCACGTTTTTCGCGCAAAAAATGTAAACGTTGTCCAAATAGTTTGGGTAAGTTTTGCAAGCCCATAAAGTCTTCCTCTTAACATATAATATAACAGGAAAAATAAAAAACACGAGCACACACAAGGCAACAAGGTAGTAAACATTCCAAAATTTAAAGCACTGCCCGTGATACAAAAAAACACCAATAAAAACTCAAGGAAAAACATTTTAAGAGCCTGAGTATGTTACGCATACTCAAAATACAAGAAAACTTTCATGCATGAATATACAAGAAAAATAATTGTTACACAACACCTTGAGTGTACTTAGAATTTCATTTTTTTCTTGAATAAAACCATAAAAGATTTTCTTTAAAAACTCAAAGAAAAATTGTATAGAAAGAAAGAAAAACTTTTAAACATCAAAAAAAAGCTTGTGCTTTTTCATTTATAGGTATATCTATAAGTGAAAGATGGTTTTAAGTACAAGATAAGAGTAAGGAGGCTATATGATTTCTATTAGAAAAGAGTTGCTTCACTTAGAGTCCCTTTTGGCTATGCTCACATCTCAATCCACCTTAAAACAAGATTCGCAGTATCTTGTGCGCCTTGTGCGCAAAAACCTGCTGTCATTGGCTGAAGAAATCCTTTGCTTGGATCATGACCGCACAATGTTTGACAGAGGCGGAAATTCCGGCCAAGGCGGGGAGTGCACCTGCATAGTAAACATGCATGCACCCTCACAAAATGAATTGGAAAAACACTTTCCTGAATTTTTCTCACCTTCGGTTTTTAGTGATTTTGAACAATGCCCTCATGTCCAAGAAAAGAAATTTTATGCATCATCACCTGTAAATTCAAATGACTTTGTAAGCGAGGTAGACCGTGTACAGCTCCAGTAATCACAATGGGCAAAATATGCCACCCAAAGCATCTCAAAGCAGTTCCAACAATCAAAAAAATATGCAATTACCAGAAGCTGTGCAAACGCTAGAGCTTGTGCTTGGCAGCTCGCAGGCTCTGTTACGCCTTGTACAACAATTTGGAGGTTGCACCCTTCGCATTCCCACTCGCTGGCCTCCGCGTGGCAAACCACAAGAGTATTTTGGGCATCCTTTTAGATGCGCCCTGACCCCAAAACAAATGGAAAAAATTGTAGCCCATTTTGGCGGAACAGATTTATATGTGCCAAAATGCCAAAAATATATGCAACTTGTACGAAATAAAAATATTATTAAATCTTATTGCAAGGAAACGCAAAAAGGAGTGAGCTCAGGCCAAGTGGTGCAACATTTAGCAAAGCGCCATGCTCTTACAGACAGGCGCATTTGGGGCATTTTAAAAATGAGTCTGCCTCTGGAGCAAGAGCAATCCTTTTTTCACGAACAAGAGAACTAAACGCATACATTTATAATAATTGATATTATACTAAATCTTACCTAAGATTTCATCGGCGCATGCATTGCGCAAAGACTCTTGGAGATTTGGCGTATGCTATTGCGGCCAAACATCAAAAATAGGGCAAGTTTTTACAACTGGCACTACAAGCTAAATGATTAATATTACATAAAAATAACTATACAAAACTTTTTATTTAGATTTGATGAGCAAAGAATATTTACTTTGAACAAAGAATACCATATTATTTTAAAGGAAATTATTACTTTATTCCATCATTAACACAAAGGAAAAAACTATGATATATGATATTATTGCAGGAGTTTGTATTTTGTTAGCCTTAGCCTTTGTTATACGCAATTATACCAAAAAAGCTAAAGGCGGCGGTTGTGGCTGCGGTAGCGGCGGTTGTGGCGGAAACGAGAAAAAAGAAACTTGCTGCGGCGGCGTGAACCATATTCAAGACAAAGTAGAATAAACCTACACTTCCCTGATAAAATTCATTTTTTTCTAAGCCACTGGTTTTAGGCCGGTGGCTTTGCATTTTTAAACTTGATTTCATGCTTAGCATACTATATATATCATACTACTGAACCCTTTCTACACGCATAAAATTTTGTTTCTTACTCTTAGCTACTCTGTTTTGATTTTACTACATAAAGACGGCTTGTTATTTCTTGGCAAAGTAAAGGAAGAAAATTATGAAGCTTTCTAAAATGGTTTTTATTTTGCTTATCATAAGCAACCTCATCGGTGTCACCTTGGTGGCCATAAATACCTACAATTCACTGGTAAATAGCGAAAAAGAAATCCTTGAACTTCATGCCACACGCCTAAAAAATGCCATTGAGGCAGAAATTATGGTGACGGACATCCTAGACGAAGTTATCAATATCAACAGTGGCAAACTTAGCGAAGAAGAGTTCTATAGACTTGGCGCAATCATTTCCTCCGGCGTTGTGAAATCAAGCATTACCTACATACCCGCAGGCTTAATCGAATACATATATCCCCCCGAATTTGGGGAAGGTGTTGTGGGACAAAATGTTTTTGACAGTAAAATAACAGCCCCAGACAGCATAAAAGCCAGAGACAGTAAGCAAACTACTATTCAAGGCCCTTATGAACTCTTTGAAGGATCAGCGGGCATTGTTATTCGTAATCCTGTGTTTTATAACGGTGCATTTTGGGGGCTTATTGCTGTTGCCATCGATGCAGAAGACCTTTTTAACTACGTAGGTCTTGGCCACTTAGCACAACAAGGTTATGAATTTAATCTAGCAAATGAAGATACCACAGCGCAGCAAAGTGAAGAGTATGTGATAGGTAATGCCACTTTCATGCAAATGGACATAGCTAATACCCAATGGAAACTTGGCTTATATGTTAAAAATAAATCCAATATTGTCGCCACCGACGCCATGTTTTGGTTTTTGATTTTCTTATTTATCAATTTTATTTTGTATTACTTTTTACAAAAACTTGAACATAGCCGTGATATACTTGCTAAAAAACTTGAAAAAGACAATTTAACTGGCGCCTATAATCGCGTTAAACTCATACGTTTTTACGAAGAAGCGCAAGCTAAACCCTTTGCTTTGTTTTTTATTGACCTGAATAAATTTAAACCTGTTAATGATAACTATGGCCACAAAGTTGGCGATAAATTGCTCAAAGCCTATGTTGAACGCTTGAAAAACGAAATGATGAACGACACTCTCATATTACGACTTGGCGGCGATGAATTTGTTGTTATTACACCCAATGTTAAAAGCATAAATATTGCCGCATCCATTAAAACAAAATTATTGGTTCTTTCTGAAGCAGAATTTTTTATAGACGGGCTAAGTATTTATATTTCGGCAAGCATTGGATATGTTTTATCTAATGAAGCCAACAATCTTGAAGCTTTACTCAACATTGCTGATAAAAAAATGTATGCAGAAAAAGAGAAGAGAAAAACCACTGCTAGCAGGTAATTAATTTACCATAGCAAGCTAATTAAAACACTTCTTCGATAATGGCGCCGGCCAAAATATTACCATATTCGTCATAAATGGCGGCAATTTGCCCAGGCGCTGTGGGACTTTGAGGTGCAGCAAATTCTATGCGTAAACATGTTTCTTGGCCTTGCCCGCCTTGAGCCTCTAAGCTTACTTTAGCCAAGGTTTCTTTTTGCCTATAGCGCACACGCACAAAGCACGAACTTGGTAATTCACAAGAAGGTATAAGCCAATTTATGCGCCTTGCCACACAGCCGTGCAAAAGTGCCTTGTGCTTTTCACCCACCATAAGGGCATTGCGTAAGCCATCCTTAGCACACACATATAAAGGCTCCTTCCAAGCAATGCCAAGGCCACGCCTTTGCCCTTCGGTATATTGCCAAAGTCCGGCATGTCTACCCACTTCAAGCTCAACGCCTGCATCATCTTGCCAAAGCATGGGACCTTCTGTGCCAAGCTCAATTTGCTTTGCTTGCGCTTGTTTTTGTAAAAAAGGCCTATAGGCATCAGCCGGAACAAAGCAAATTTCTTGGCTTTCCTTGGCAACGGGCACTGCAATACCACGTCGTTGCACATGAGCCACATTGTCTTTTTTTTGAGTATAAGCCAAAGGAAAAAGGGCATTTTTTAATCTTTCTTGCGGCACCAAGCACAAAAAATAACTTTGGTCTTTTTGCCCATCACTGGCCTTGGATAAAACACTAGAATATGGATTGGGATTTTGTGTGCTTTGTGCTTCGGTGACGTGGGTAAGGCGGGCATAATGCCCCGTGGCAAGGCTCTGCGCCCCAAGATGTATGGCCGCGTCCATAAGCAGGCCAAACTTAATGCCTGCATTGCACAAGGCGCAAGGATTGGGAGTTAGCCCTTGGGCATAGGCACGCACAAAGGGTTCAATAACCAATGCGTCAAATTGCTTGCGCAAATTGAGCACATGCAAAGGAATTTGCAGATTTTCACACAAAGATTGCAGCTGCAAAAGAGGCTTATTTTCAGGGACTATACCTTGTGCATGTGGCAAAAAAAGCCCATGCACCGCCACAATATCATGCTCGCCCTTTTCCTTTAAGGACAAAAGAGCGTATAAAGAATCCACTCCCCCACTGACAGCTACAGCAATGGTGCCCATAGGCTACAATATTTGATTTAAAAATTGCTTTAAGCGCGGCGCACGAGGAGCTTCAAAAATTTGGTCGGGATTGCCTTCTTCCACAATTTGCCCATGATCCATAAATATAATACGATCTGCCACGGTACGGGCAAAGCCCATTTCGTGGGTCACACAAACCATGGTCATGCCTTCTTCAGCAAGACTTACCATAACATCCAGCACTTCGCCCACCATTTCCGGATCAAGAGCTGAAGTTGGCTCATCAAAAAGCATAATATTTGGCTGCATGGCCAGCGCTCTGGCTATGGCCACACGTTGCTGTTGCCCACCGGAAAGAAGAGCCGGAAATACATTGGCTTTTTCACTAATGCCCACTTTTTTAAGCAATATGAGTGCGCGCTCTTCGGCTTCTTGTTTAGAAAGACCGCGCAAGGTAATGGGGCCCATGGTAAGATTTTGCAAAACAGTTTTATGCGGAAAAAGATTAAATTGCTGAAAAACCATGCCTAGATTTTGACGTATCACATTAATATCATGCGTTTTGTCATTCACATCTTGCCCCGACACAACCACTTGGCCTTGGTCTATTTCTTCCAAGCGATTGATAGAGCGCAAAAGTGTGGATTTGCCGGATCCAGAAGGGCCAATAATAACCACACGCTCTCCGGCACGGATATTCACACTAACATCTTGCAATGCAGGCAATTCACCAAAATATTTCCATACATTTTTTATAGTTATAATGGGGTCATTATTTTCGTTTGTCATAATAATTCAACCTTGCTTCCATAATACTTACACATTTT